>CAZOGP010000039.1:0-7261 GCA_964579775.1 uncultured Candidatus Saccharibacteria bacterium
CGCTCGCTCTGATTTTGCTCAACGCGCCGCGGTTCCCGCAGTTGGCTCGGTCAAGATAATTGATCAGAGAAGAATTCCAAACACTTTTCAGCGATAGCGTAAAAGTGTTTGGAGATTGAGAATGCATTTATTTTAGAAAATTTTTGACGATATTTTTTGCTTGGCGCTCGTTTTTTATCCAGTTAATTCTTGGGTCGCGGCCAAACCAGGTCATTTGGCGCTTGGCGTAGTGCTCAATGTCTTTTTGTAGGAGTTTAACCATTTCATCGTATGAAATGGTTTTTTGTAAATATTTAGCCAGCCAGCGGTATTCTAGGCCGAAATCGTCCAATCTTTTCCAAGAAAGTCCCTGGTCTCGTAATTTTTTGACTTCGGCCAGCAGGCCTTGCTTTAGGCGTTTTTCAAGGCGGATTTTTATGCGGCGGGCCAGCTTGGGGTGCGATTTTTTGATACCAAGAAATAAAACGTTTGTATAGCTATCATTTGTTGTCATCCCGGGCTTGACCCGGGATCCAGGTTCTGTAATTCGGGCCTGGATTCCCGCTTTCGCGAGAATGACAGAGGTAAGAGGTGGCACGGGTCGGCCGGTGGTCATCACAATTTCCAGCGCGCGAATGAGTCGGCGGGGATTGCGGCGATCAATCTCTCGGGCGCGGCGCGGGTCTAATTTTTTTAACAGATCGAATAGTTCCGTGGTGGTCTTTTTTTCAAGTTGGGCACGTAATTTTAAATTTGGTTTGACGGCTGGGATTGGTAAATTATCAACGAGCGCACGGATATAAAAACCCGTGCCGCCACAAATTATGGGTATCTTGTTTTTATGCTGAATTTTTTTAATTGCGGCTTGCCCGAGTTTTTTATATTGCGCCGCGGTAAAACGGCGACGCGGCTGCGCCACATCCAAAAGATAATGAGGAATACCGGCCATTTCTTTTTTGGTGATCTTGCCCGTGCCAATATCCATACCGCGGTAGACTTGGCGTGAGTCGGCGGAAATCACCTCGCCGTTAAATTTTCGCGCCAGACGCACAGCCAGGTCTGACTTTCCCGAAGCGGTCGGCCCGACTACGACAATTATCGGTTTTTGGGGATAAAAAGTCTTTGACAATGTTTTCATAAAAAGCTAAACTGTATTAGGTCGGCGACCACTAGTGGCGCTTTTTTATTGCTATAGTTCCTTGGTGAACAAAAAATACAAAATGTTTTGATTAGAAAGTCGGCTAACAAAAGTTAGCGCGGCTTTTCTAATCCCTCCAGATGCCAGGCGGTGGCGACGGTGATTTTAGCTCGCGTAATTTGGCCGGCTTTAAGATTCCGACGCGGTAATTTAATAGCTTTATTAGTTATAGTTTTACCAAAAGCGAATTGGCCTTCAATTCTTTCTATTAAAACATCAATTTCCCGATTGATGTATTTTTTATTTATGTTCAAGGACTGTTCTTTTAGGAGGGAATTTATGGCTTGGGCGCGGCGAATTTTTTCGTCGGGAGCGATATCGTCTTTTAATTTCGCGGCGGCCGTGCCTGGCCGCGGCGAATAGCGCGCAAAATAGATCATATCGAATTTTACGTCTTGGACGAGCTTCAGCGTGTTTTGGAATTGTCCGGCAGTCTCGCCCGGGAAGCCGACGATAATATCGGTGGAGATGGCCAATGGCGGCCCGCCTTCGCCAAGGCTTCGGCGGGTAAACCAATCTGGTCGGTGTTGGCTGAAGGTTGCGCGAGCTTTTTTTACTAATTTTTTATAATGCGCAACGGTGTAATATCGCCTCATGGCGCGCAAAATTTTATCATCGCCGCTTTGCGCAGGCAAGTGCAAGTAAGGCGTTATTTTTTTACATTCGGCCATCGTTTTTATCATTTTGTCGGATAGGTCTTTAGGGTGGGAGCTGATAAAAGAGAGCCAGAAGTTGCCGGGGAGAGCGTTAATGAGGCGGAGGAGTTCGGAAAAATCAATGGGTTGCGTAATTTTTTTTAACCCCCCTGCGCCCCCCTTTACAAGGGGGGTAAATTCTGACGCCCCCCTTACGCAAAGGGGGGTCGGGGGGTTAGAGGTTCCGTCTTTGTACGAATTTACATTCTGCCCCAACAGAATTATTTCTTTCACGCCGCTTTTAAGCAGTTTTTTTATTTCGGTCAGTATGGCTTCGGCCAGCCGGGATTTTTCTCGGCCGCGCGTGAAGGGGACAGCGCAATAAGAACAAAAATTATTGCAGCCGGTCATTATGGGTACGAATGCGCTGAAACGGTTTTGGCGCAGTGGTGCGGCGGTAAAATAATCGTCCGGGTGCCAAATGGCGATGTGCTTGGCGGCTAATTTTTTTTGGTCGCTGGCCAGGAGGCAGCCAGCCGCAACAAGTTGCTTATTTTTGTATTTATGCAGTTGCGCCAAGGCGCGGTGGACCGCGCCTTGGCGCACGGAACAAAAATTAACCACGATCAAATCCGCTTTCGCCGCGTCCTTGACGAGCCGGTGGCCGGAATTTTTAAGTTGGGTTGCTATTTTTTCGCTGTCAGAATGGTTCATTTGGCAACCATAAGTAAAGATAAAATATTTCATAAAGATTGTTCATCTTTACCCCGTGGTTTCGCGTAGCTAAACTTTACGGGGTGGCAACCGTAGGTGAAGATAAAGTATCTCATAATAACTTGGATACTAACAAAACAGCGGGCTTTTTTCAAGCGCCGCTGCTTTTATGATTTAGGACTTGTTTATTCCGCGAGAGCTAATCATTGAAAGTGACAGGAATTATCAGTTTATTAGTCTCTGCGTTGCCCGGGGAAGAGCTGGTAAAAACTTCAATTGTGCCCTTGGCCCGGGTCGGTTTTTTGTAGACCAGGGAAGAGCGGAAGGGCGAAGTTTTTTGGCTTGCTTTAGCCAGGCTTTTTTGCGCCAAAACCAAGCCGGAGGCGTCTTTTATTTTGACCTGCAGGGCGCCTTCAAAAATCGCTACTTGGCCGGAAATTATGACCGGACTTTTTATTATTTCGTTGATCTTGGGCGAATTTATTTTTATTATTTTATTTTCCGCGGGGTTGCGGGCTTCTGGCCAGGCCGCCAATAGCGCGGCTTCTTCTGTGCTGCTTTGTTCTATGGACCAGAGTAGGAAGCCAAAAAAGGAGACGGCGATCAGGGCGGTAAGCAGCAGACGTTCCCGGTTAAAACTATATTGGCTTTTTATTGGCATAGGGTTTGTCTGTTTTAATGAAAAAGACCGATAAAATTTATTTCTATTTGGTCAAGGCTTTGCGGCAAGGGCCAGCCGTAAGATAAAGGCGCCAGCAGGAAAAAGCCGAGAACGATCAGTCCCATAACAATTGAAAAAATAGCTTTTTCTTTCGGCCAGAATTTGTCTAGCCATAAGCTCAGGATTAAAACCGCGTAGATCAACGAGGGCAGGTAATGATAAAGAAAGGCAACCCTTTTAATAAAAATAAATGGTAAAAGATTAATAAAATAACCAAGCAGTAAAATATAAACGATTACATCGTTTGAAATTGGTTCGCTCGGCCGCAATGAAAATAAATTTTTGCTGCGGCCTCGCTGCCAATTATAGAAAACAGAAAAAAGCCAGCGCCGACTTTTTGGGATAAGCGCGGCCAGCAGTGTGAAGAGTACGCCAAAAGCCGCCAACGGCCAGAGCATCGGATTCCCGAAAAAATAGATTTTAGCCTTCCAGTCCGGAAGCCCGCTGATCGTTTCCTGGTTCCAGTAATAAACCGATTTGCTGTTTAACGGCCAATTATACCAGCGGCTGCCGAAAGGATGTTCGGCGGTGAGGCCGGCGCTGGCCGTATACATGGTTTTGTTAAGTTCAACGAATTTTTGCCAGAAAGTCAGGGGCTGATAAATATTGTCCCGGCCGTATTTTAATTCTTGCTGGAAAGCTTGGCTCATAAAAGCATCGCCAACGCCGGAGTTGGGGAGAAGCTGGAAGTGGAGGTAGAAAGGGGGAAGGTAGATAAGAAAAGCGAGGATAAGCAAAAATATTGAGCCGACGAGACCTTCTTTGAATAGGCCTAATTTTGTCATCCCGAGGCCGTAGGCCGAGGGATCTCCGACTTTATGTCGGCCCGCATCCGCGGGAGATTCCTCGCTGCGCTCGGAATGACTAGGGGCGGGTAGGGACAAATATAATGCGAGTTTTTCACTAAAAATCTTAGCCAATAAAATAACTCCTATGATTCCGATCACCGCCACGCCGGTCCACTTAACGGAAACAGTCAGGCCGGCAAAGACGCCAGTCAGCGCTAGATAGCTGAACCATTTGGCGCTAAAGCTTTTTTGACGTTGCCACAAAAAGAAGAAGCAGAGCGTTAGAACTTCAAAACAGAGCATAAAGATATCAACCAAGATAAATTTTGATTGTACCAAAATGCCGTTGTCCAGCAAAATTAGAAAGCCGGCGATAAGCGCGGTCTGTTTCGAGTGGCCGATAAGCCAGGCCAGCCAGCTAAACGCCAGAACAAAAAGCGCGCCAAAAAAAGCGGGCAAAAAACGCAGAGCGAATAAAGTAGCGGCCGGCAAATTTTCGCCGATCTGCGCGAAATCAAAAACGGGATTGACGCCAGCGAGTTTCGTAAAGCCGGCGATCATTAATTTGCCCAGCGGGGGATGGATATCAAAATAGTATTGTCCCGTGGAATAGGCGGCCACGAATTTGCCAAAATGTACTTCGTCAAAAACCACTTGGCTCGGATAGCTCAAAAAAGCGAAGTGAATCGTGAATGACAAAACGGCAAGAAGAATAAAGGGCCAGGATGATTTTAGGAAATTCATATACATGTCATTCTGGCGGAAGCCAGAATCCAGGATTTATTTAGATCTCATCATATAAATCTTTCCACGTGGAATTATCTTTTTCAATTAATTCTATCTTCCATTTTCTTTTCCAGTTTTTTAATTGTTTTTCTCTTTCAATGGCAGAAATCACATTATCCGTTTGTTCAAAATACACTAAAATATGTATCTGGTATTTTTTTGTGAATCCCTCAACTACATTATTTTTATGCTCCCAGATGCGTTTTTTTAAATTTGAAGTCACGCCAATATATAAAGCGCCGTTTTTCTTATTGGCGAGAATATAAACGTAACAATCTTTTGAGTTCATTCCTGGATGCCGGGTCAAGCCCGGCATGACAATAAGTGAGCGCTACATTTTTTCTTTAATTTCTCCCATGATTTTTTCAACAAATTTTTCAATTTTCATCGCACCCAAATCTCCCTTGCCTCGCTCGCGCACGGCGACGGAATCGGCGGTGATTTCTTTGTCACCCACGACTAGCAAGTAGGGGATTTTTTGTGTTTCGCCCTCGCGGATCTTTTTGCCGATAGTTTCGTTCCCATTCTTAGCCACCACGCGGATATTGGCCGCGCGGAGTTTTTCAGCGACGGCGTTGGCGTAGTCAAGGTGCTTTTCGCTGATGGGTAAAATCCAAGCTTGTTCCGGGGAGAGCCACACCGGAAACGCGCCGGCTAAGTGTTCAATTAAAATACCAATAAATCTTTCAAGCGAGCCGTAGATTACGCGATGGATCACGACCGGAATTTCTTCCCTACCCTCTTTGTCGATATAAGTTAGATTAAATCGGCGAGGTAATTGAAAATCTAATTGGATCGTTCCAGTTTGCCATTCGCGACCCAAAGAATCTTTCATCAGGATGTCAATTTTTGGTCCGTAAAACGCGCCTTCTTTTTCGCCGATGATATATTTTTTTCCGCTGGCCTTCAAGATATTTTCTAATGATTTTTCCGCTTTGTCCCATAATTTTTTGTCGCCCATAAACTCATCGGGTCGGGTACTTAAACGGAAATAGTAATCGATGTTAAAAAGAGAGTAAAAAAGTTTAGCAATACTGAGTATTTCGGTGAATTCGTTCTCTATCTGTTGCTCAGTGGCAAAAATATGCGCGTCGTCTTGGCGGAATGAGCGAACGCGAAAAAGTCCGCTCAAGGCGCCGCTTAATTCGTTTCGGTGCAGAACATCAGTGTCGCTAAGGCGCAGAGGAAGTTCTTTATAACTTCGTAGTTGTTGTTGATAAACCACCATGGCATTTGGGCAATTCATTGGTTTTAGGGCATAAATTTCTTCATTTTCTGTTTTGGAGATGAACATTTCATTGCGGTAGTGATCCCAATGGCCGGAAATTTCATATAGTTCTTTTTTATTGATGAGCGGCGCTGAAATTTCAATGTAATCGCGTTTTGCATGTTCTTTACGCCAGAAATCAACTAGCGTGTTTAAGATGATTAGACCCTTAGGCAGCCAATAAGGCATACCAGGCGCTGTTTCGTGAAAAAAGAAAAGTCCTAATTGTTGGCCAAGTCTTCTATGGTCGCGCTTTTCCGCTTCTTCAAGCATTTTAAGGTGCTCTTCCAGCTCTTCTTTCGTTTCAAACGCCACGCCGTAGATCCGCTGAAGCATTTTATTTTTAGAGTCGCCCCGCCAATAAGCGCCGGCAATAGAGGTTAGCTTGAAGGCGTCGGGATTTATTTCTTTGGTGGATTTAACGTGTGGGCCGGCGCAAAGATTATCAAACGAACCGGACCTGTAAAAACTGACTTTTTTTTCTCCGGCGGCCTTCAGGTCGTCAATAAACCCGGTTTTATAAGGGTCGTGTTTATAGAACTCATAAGCCTCGACAAAATCAACGTCGTGTTGCTCGAATTTAATATTCTCTTTGATCAGTTCTTTTATCCGTTTTTCGAGCCGCGGCAAAATTTCTGGCGTGATGGTTTCGGACAAGCCATAATCTTGATAAAAACCGTTCTCAATGGCTGGGCCGACACCCAGGCCCACTTGCGGATAGATCTCCTGCATAGCCATGCTCATTAAATGAGATATGGAATGACGGATGATTCCCAGTTTGTTATTTTTGTTTTCCATAGTTGTGTTTTGTCATTCCGAGCACAGCGAGGAATCTCCGACTTTATGTCGGGTCTCGCATTCGCGAGAGATCCTTCGCTTCGCTCAGGATGACTACTATTTAAAATATAAAATAAAAATGCCCAAAAATCACTTGATGCCAAGACCCTAAGACAAAAAGGGTGGTTCCACTTGGCTTCCCGTGATTTACGGGCACTTTGCGCGCTTATTCGTCAGCGCCTGACGCGGATTCAGCGGGTGGTTAGCCCGCGTCGCTATCCTTTAATTGCATAGATATTTTAAGGCTTTTATTTTTTGGTGTCAACCCCATTAACGGTTGTGAAAATCTATCGAGGTTCAACCTCGATAGATTTTAGCGTGGAGAGATAAAAAAGC
>CAZOGP010000040.1:0-1690 GCA_964579775.1 uncultured Candidatus Saccharibacteria bacterium
ATCCGCGTCAATCCGCGGTTTATTCTTCCACCGGCTCATCCATCTCCACCGCTCCGATCAGCTCCTCAAAAGAGATCAGCCCCCGCAAAACCTTGATTATCCCGTCCTGTCTCATCGTTATCATCCTCTGACGTTTGGCTTCGGCTTCTATTTTTCCCTCCGTCGTCCCCTCAACGACAATTTTTTCCAATTGCGGCGTCATAGATAAGGCTTCAAAAACCGCAATGCGGCCTTTAGTCCCTTTCTGCGCGCAAAATTTGCAACCCGGCGCCTGCCAAATCTTCAAATTCTGCCAATCAACGTCTTTTATCCCTTCCTTGGCCGCGGCCGGCAGATTAGCGGTTTCCCGCGCCAGCAACTCTTTTATCTTGGGCGCCGGCTCTATCGCCCTTTTGCATTCCGAGCACAGCCGCCGCACCAATCTTTGGGACATGGCCAGCACCAATGAGGAAGGAATTAAAAAGCTCTGTACGCCCATATCAATTAATCTGGGAATCACGCCGATAGCGTTGTTGGTATGGATGGTGGACAGAACGATATGGCCGGTGAGCGCGGCATGGGTAGCCAGTTCGGCGGCTTCCGAATCGCGGATCTCGCCGACCATAATGATATCCGGGTCCTGGCGCAAAATTGAACGCAAGCCCGAAGCAAAAGTGTAGCCGATCTCGGGCTTGATCTGGGACTGGCTCACGCCTTCAATGAAGTATTCCACCGGGTCTTCCAGCGAGACAACGTTAACCTCTTCCTGGTTCAAAGTTTTCAAGATCGCGTAGAGTGTCGTCGTTTTGCCGGAGCCCGTGGGGCCGGACAGCAAGATCATGCCGAAAGGCCTGGCCATCGCTTCTTCCACCACCTGGCGGTTCCGGCCGTCCAAACCCAACGATTCAAAAGTTTTCACTCCCTGGGTTGGATCCAGCAAGCGCAGCACCACTTTCTCGCCAAAGGACGTCGGGAAAGTGGAAACGCGAAAATCGATCTTCTGGCTGTCAATGACCGAATGGAAACGGCCATCCTGCGGCACCCGCATCTCATCGATCTTCAAATTAGAAAGGATCTTTATTCTGGAAACCACCGCCGGATGCACCGCCCGCGGCAAAAGTAAACTGGTGTATAAAACTCCGTCCACCCGGAAACGAATCCGGAGTCTCTCTTCGGTCGGCTCAATATGGATATCGCTAGCCCGGCCTTCATTGGCGTGACGCAAGATAACCGCCACGATCTTGGTGATCGGGGCCTCGGCCATCACTCGTTCCAGCGCCGCTTCCGCTTTCAATTTCCGGTCTTCCCCCTGCGGCTCGTCCTTCACGGACAATTCTTTTTCCAGCTCCGACAAAGCCGTATCCACTTCTTCTTTTAAGGTACGGTACTGTTTCAAAACATTCTTGAAATCCGAATCAGTAATCAAAAAGATCTTCGGTTCAAAGTTCCGGTTCTGGGCGATAAATCTGACCGCTTCCTGGGACTTCAGGTCATCGGGGTTCAGCATGCCAACCTCCAATAGGCGGCCCTTCTTTTCCATCGGCACGAACTGATAAAAAGTCGCCGCTTCTTCGGTTACTTCCCTTAAAATTTGCGGCGAAATCAATTTACCGGCCAAATCAGCCAAAGGAACACCGAGTGTCTTGGCGCGCTCCTGGGCAAGTTTTATTTCGTTGGTGATACCCATTTTAACATTATAACAACTTAACAA
>CAZOGP010000040.1:1790-6887 GCA_964579775.1 uncultured Candidatus Saccharibacteria bacterium
TTAACATTGCCCTTTTCATTTTAAAGACTGTAGGCACTTCCACAACATAGCACCTATCTCATCAGCCAGTTCCATCGCTTTTTTATAATCACCTTCTTTTAAATAATTTTCCACCAACGAAAAATGCAAAAGATACTTTGATTCTTTTAGGGACCCGTAGGCGATTTCCCAAAAATTACTCTTAACCGCTTTTTTCTGGCGGGCAAATCCTTCAATATAATTTAAAATAACCGATAACGCCGCCCTTCTTAACTGCGAAATGACACCGTAAATTTCCTCCCTAGGAAAACCTTTGGTCAGCTTATAAACAAAGTGGACATATTCGTCCATCTTTATTTTCAGCTTTTCAAAATAGTTATCGGCCATTTCGTAATCAACTAAATAATTAAACACACTAACAACTTAACAAGGGAATTTTGATCCTGAATTATGTTAAGTTGTTAAATTGCTAAATTGTTAAAATGGTGAGAACGGATTCTCCCGCCCCTTTTCCCCCACCGCCACCGGCAATTTATCGCTGGACAGGAGAGACTCGAATTTTTTATCCGTAAAAACCAGGTTGTTCAGCGAAATATTTTTCAGCGCTTCCAGGATTTTATTGCTTTGGTTGATCTGCTGCTCTGTCGCTATGGCGCCCGTTTCCCCTGCCGGAGCTCCCGGCAAGCCCGCGGTCGGCTGAAGAACCTCGCTGCCGCCGCCGCCAAAACCAAAATAAATTATCCCGCCGGCAATAATTAACACCGCGACGAAAAGCATAAACAGTTTTCTGTTCTTTTGCTTTTGGGGAGTATCAATAATGATATTTTTTCCTACCTCACTGGGGATGATCGCCATATAAATACCGCTGACCTACGCAGAACAACAGCTGAACTGCGCAGAATTTAATTATTATACTTAATTCTGTTCTCTCCGCGTTTTTCCGCGTAGAGTTCCGCGGCGTTCCGCGGTTTATTCCCTAAAATACGTATCCAACGAAACCTTGAAATCCTGGCCAGTGGAAACGCCGACGCCAATCTCCTGTTCGCCAAAGCTGATAACGGACACATCCATGATCCTCAAATTGGTTTCGATCGCCTTCAAAAAATTTTTGAGCGAACTTTGGCTGCCGTTCAAGCTCAAATCCATTGCCAGAACTTTAGCTCCGGCAACAGACGAAGCGGACGTTTTCGTTTTGGTTTTTTTATCCTTAACCACGTTAAAAGCCACGCCCTCCAGGACCAAACCGTTCTTAGAAGACAGGTCTTCCATCTGCACCAGCAGCGCCGGGAAATTAGCGTTCTTGGTCACGGCCTGCTCTATCCGGTCGGCGGCGGCCGTCATGTTGTCATACTTTTTTTTCAGGTCTTCAAGCTTCTTGCTTAAATCCTGGGCATTGTTCAATTTCGCCTGCCAATCGCTCAAGTCCTGCCTCAAAAAAGACACGTCGTTAAAAGCCGGCATAAAATATTCCCAGGCCACCAGGGCGGTTATTGCGAGAAAAATAATGATAGTTAAAGCTTGCTTATTCATAAAAAATATCTTTCCCCTCCCTTTTAGCGGATTACTCCTCCTCTTAATTTAAGAGGAGGTTGGGAGGAGTTATAATTTTACGCAGATTTTTATCATAACTCACCCTACCCCTCTCTTATCTTAAGAGAGGGTAAAATCCGCGGTCTATTTTTGCAAAAGCTTGGGGTCAAAATTGAACGCCGCCGAGAAGCTCACTCCGCCGGTCTTATCCAGCGAGATATTGCCGATTTCCACGTTAGAAAATCCCTCCCCCTCCAAAGCCAGTATCTGCCGGGCCAAAGTTGCGTAATCCGCTGAAAAACCCTTCATCGCCACTTTGTTCTCTTTTGCCGCCAGGTCAAAAGACCGCCACTGGACGCGCGGCAGGGTGACGGCCGCCAGCTTATCAAAAAGATTGGAGGCATAAATATGATTTTTCAACAGCGCCTGCGCCAACGCCGCGCCCTTGTCAAAATCCACTATCTTGGCGGCTATCTCCTTATCCTTCGCGCCGAACACTTCCGCTTGCTGCCTGGCCAAATCTTTGATCTGGTTATTCAAAGAATTTTTATAGAAAAACAAACCCGCCCAAAGCAACAAAATCAAGACCAGCGCCGCGCCGGAAATTATCACTCCCAAGCGCAAAAAAGTTTCCCTCGTTTTTGACGGCAGGGCCAGCTGGCCGTTGCCAAACGCCAATTTATTTTTTATTTTTTCCCAAAATGAAGCCAAGCCGCCGCCGGAATTGTCCGGGGACAGAACAGAACCGGTTTTTTTATAGTCTTTGGGGAATAAATCCATATGCCGCTGATCTACGCAGAACAACAGCTGAACTGCGCAGAAATTAACTATTGTAGTATTATTTTTTACTCCGCGTTTTTCCGCGTAAAGTTCCGCGCCGTTCCGCGGTACCGCGGTTTAATCCGCGGTTCGCATCGCCAGGCCCGCGGCCACGGAAAACTGCGGCGCCAGCTCTTTCAAAAAACCGGCCACCTTTGGTTCGTGCCCCACCCGGGCGAAAGGATCGCCCACCTTAACCGGTATTTTTAATTTCAGGCTTAAAAAATCGAACATTTCTTTTTCGTTCGCCCGACCGCCCGCCAACAAGCATTGCCCTATTTTTTTATTATAACGCATCTGAAAGATGTTAACAATCCTGTCAATCTCCATCAGGATGATTTCTTTGCTGACGGACTCCAAACTATGGCTCAATTTGATGAACCCCTGATCCAAAACGATGATATCCGTTCCCCGGCGACCCAGGTCAATGACCATAAAAGTATTTTTGTCGTTGCCGATCAACGAGCGCGCCAGACTGAAAGCTTCCTGTTCCAGCGCCGCCACTTTCAGGCCCGCCTGGCCGACGATCTTGGTGACGCGGTTTATCGTTTCTTTCGGCACCGCCAGCAGCAAGATCTGCGCGGATTGTCCTCCGCCTTCGGCCGCCGAGCCGACCGAATCCGTCGCGCCCTTACTGGCGGGTCTTTCATCACCCGATATCACGGTCCAATCCAGCACGACTTCCTGCAACGGCACGGGCACGTATTTTTGCGCTTCAAAAGAAACCGCCGCGGCCAGTTCGTTAGCCGGCATGGCCGGCAAAGTAATGACCGTGGAAAAAGTTTTTTCCACCGGCAAAGAAACCGTGGCGTAACGGCCGGAAATTTTAGCTTCGGCTATTAACTCTTTCAGTATCTTGACGATTTCCTCGTCCTTCAGGTCAATGACGCTGAAGACCGCGTTGGTCTTAATTTGCGCCAAGGCGTAGTTGACCAAATAAACGCGCTGGTCTTTACGGCCCAGCTCCACGATCTTAATGGAAGAGCTCCCCAGGTCTATGCCGATCTGCGTGCTTGATTTTTTTCCAAAAAGCCATTCAAACATAAATAAGTCTTATAGGACATATAAGTCTTATTAGTCTTATATGTCCTATTGGTCCTATGCGTCTTATTAAAATTATACCACGAAAACTAAAATAATTTGTCCACAATAATAAATAGGTCCTATGGGACTTATCTGTCTTATTGGTCCTATGGGTCCTTTGTCTTATTCCTTTCTCGGGTCGTCTATCGGCGCGACTTGTCCATTTTTCAGGCTTTTAAAGCCTTGCTGTTTCAAAAATTTTTTATAATCCGGGTCATCGAGACCGATAGGACCAATCGGCCCGATTATCTCTTCGCGCCGCGCGGCGCGATAGCGGTCTTTCAGGTCACCCCGCTCAATAAAATCCCGGCCCAAACTTTTAATTTGCTGGTCTAATAAATAATTAGTTTGGTGAATTAAACAGATCAAGCAATTGGCCGCTGACTCGGCTTCAGCCATATAGGTCTCATAGGACTTATCGGTCCCATCAGTCTTATTGGTCCTATCGGCCCCATAAACCAATCGCCGGATCGCCAGCGCTTGTTGGTCATTTTTACTCCATTGCCGCAAATTATTTTGCCTTAAAAACGCGATGTAATCCCCCAGCAATTCTTCCAAGCTCGCCCGCGCCACATCCATCAGCCGCAACTCCGATTGCTTGGACGTGCCGCTGGTTTGGCTGCCTTCGGCGATATTGCGGCTGCCGCTGCGCGCGGCCTGGACCATTTGGTCATAAGTCCGATATGACCGATAGGACTTATTAGACTTATCGGACAAAAAACGGTTGCCAAAAACTACCGTCAGGTCGTAAATTATTTCGGCGCCTTGATAAGACTTAAGATTTTTATAGCCGCCGTGCGGCGCGATCAAATTGTTGGCCATATTAATTTATAGGTCTTATAGGACATATAGGACATATAGGACATATAGGTCTTATTAGTCTTATTAGTCTTATTAGTCTTATTAGTCTTATTAGTTTCTATAGGTCCTATAGGACTTATCTGTCCTATGCTGTTGTCTGATACCGCTTCAATTATCCACCAACTGAATTTAACGATCTGGCGGAAGCTCGAGAGGTTGGAAAGAGGGTGTCGGGTACTCTGAATTTAAAGTACCCGACACCTTGCTGCTGGCCTCCGACGAGTCGGAGCGGGCGTCGAGGCTGGCATCGGGACGGTCAACGGTTAAAATCCCTCATCCTTCTCTCCTTGGGCATATTCATATATTTTTGCCACGACCGCTGGAGGTTTAAAACTTTCCGCCGGAGAAAAAGATATTTTTTCTGCAATTCTTCAAACTTCTCTACTTCCACTCCCGTATCGCAAATATCCCGCGCTTGGTCCAGATAAACCACCATTTTATTGCAGTTTAACATAACTTTCTCCAATAAAATCAGGCACTCTTTCTGGCTGCCGAAGCGGAAAGAATGTGCCTCGGCAATCCAGTGTGGAATCGCGCAGGAACAGTTGGCCAGGGTGTTCATAATGATTTTTTTTATATCGTCCGCCGTCCCGCTGCCGAAATTGTCCGACGTTGAGTTCTGTCCCACTTCCGAAGCTGCGCCCTGTTTCTTTCGAAACTTAGTCCCCTGCCTGCCAAAAGGCAAGGCAACCTCGGCAGCGGGACGCGACAATTTCGGCAGCGGAACGATAAAATTTACCACAAACACATTCGCCGCCAGCGCCTGCTGGTAGACCTCCAGATCCTGAAAGGTCTTAACGGGCTTTTTGGGCAGATAAGCAAATT
>CAZOGP010000041.1:0-5348 GCA_964579775.1 uncultured Candidatus Saccharibacteria bacterium
TGGGGGCAGTCTTGGCTAAACTGGTTTTGTTTTTTATAGTTTTAATTATGAAAAAACTCCACAAGACTTGTGTCCTGTGGAGCGCGATGCGTTTTCGCATCAAGTTGGAACTATTTTGGTGCCGGTGTCGGCACTTTGGTGAGAACGGCGCGGTTAATCCGTCCGCCCCGCCGGTATTCGGCGTGAAGCTTATCGCCGACAGGAGTCAGAGTCACTGTTCGCTTCGCATTCACGTCGCCCCATTCCAGAACGACGGAGTCGTTTTTGATTTTTCCGACGACTCTTAATGAACCTCCCGAGTAGCCGTTGTATGGTCCAAAGGCATAAACGGCAATGACCTCTGCTCGGTCGATTTTTTCCAGGACGACCGTTGTCGCCTGGAAATAGGGGTTGTCCCAATTGCCCGACCAGGCCCCCGAACACTCGGCGATTTTCCCGAGGCTCGGGTCCGGAGCGATGATATTAATGTCCCTTGGCAGGGGAGTCAGGATGCCAGTAGTCCCGCATCCGGACAATCCCCCTAATACCGTCAGGGTCGCGATTGCGACTACGATTAGCAACATAGCTTTTCGCATGGCCATGCCTCCTTTCTACTCTGCAACACGCTGAAGACGCGTGGTGGAGCATTTCTCCGCGGTGAGCGTACCATCGGCAGAGAGACACAGGACGATAATCGTCTCGCCCCATTTCAGCACCAGGGTTGAATCGGAGATTTTTACCACCTGGGTGCAGAAACCGTTATTCCCGTCCCAAGCGTAGGTTGCGACGACCGTCCCCGGGACCGAGGAGCGGTCGCTCACCTGGATCTTTGCTTCTCCGTCATCCCAGGGGATTGTCCAGGCTCCGATAAAGGGGTTGTTTTCAGCAGCCGCATTAGCGGTTGCTCCGACGATAATCAGCAGGACACCGATTAAAACCATAGCGAATTTCTTCATTTGTGGCCTCCTTTCCCCTTATTAGGGGATGTTTGTTTGATTGTTTGTAAGTATTAAAGAACTGGCTTTAAATCTACCATATATATATTATAACAATAGCATAATTTCTTGTCAATAGCAAGGGGTATTTTTCAGAAAAGCCCAAAAATCAGATTTTTTCCAGGCAATATAATTCATTGGCGTAGGTGGGCAAAAAAATTCTTTTGGTCTTGGGGTTGTAGGCAATTTTATTGGTAATTCTTTCGGTGGTTTGGAAAAAAGTGATAGATTTTCCTGTCTTAATATCAACTTCGTAAAGCCGACCGTCCGTGGAGCCAACAAATATCCGGTCATCAATTATTTCGGGAATAGCGAACAGGCGGCCGGCGGCCGCAAAGCGCCAGTTAAGTTGGCCGGTATTTAAATTGACGCTGTAGAGATTTTTATCCAGCGAAGAGATATAGACATTATCGTCGCAAACGACCGGGGTGGAAAAAATCGCCTCTTGGGTTTCGTATTGGCCTTTGACCTGGCCGGTGTTAAGGTCCAGAGCGTAAAGATTTTTATCAAATGAGCCGAATAGCAGGAGATTTCTTTTCAGGTCAAAAGTTAGGGAAGACTTAACTTCTCCGTTGGCCCGGAATTTCCATTTCAACGCGCCGGTTCTGGCATTAAACAGATAAACCCAGCCGTCATTATCGCCAACGGCCACTAATTTTTTTTCCGGGCAATAGGCCGGCGAGCAGTGGACGAAATTGGCCGTGACAAATTGCCAGAGTCTTTTTCCGGTGTTAAGGTCCAGGGCGGCCAAGCCGCCTTTTTTTCTGAACAGGCCGAATTCCAGTCCGATGAAGAGCCGTTGAAGATCCGGCGCCAGAGCGGGGGAGGAGCCGACATAGTCGGCGTCCAAATTTTTCCAGCGCAACTCGCCCGAATCTTT
This sequence comes from uncultured Candidatus Saccharibacteria bacterium, assembly GCA_964579775.1. Lineage (GTDB taxonomy): Bacteria > Patescibacteriota > Minisyncoccia > Portnoybacterales > GWB1-42-6 > UBA8475. The sequence goes on from CAZOGP010000041.1 coordinate 1,855, forward strand.
TTCCAGCGCGTAGACATTGCCGTCGTAGGAGCCAAAATAAATTAAATTTTTATAAATAGCCGGCGAAGAAAAAATACTTTTTCCTTGGGTAGGCAGGCCAACCTTGAATTTCCAAGCCATTAAGCCGTCAGCCTGGTTTAACGCCCAAAAATAACTATTGTCGGCGCCAAAATAAATCTTTTTTTCATCAAGGCAGGGCGCGGATTTGGGCACTCGGTGGAAAAAAGAAGGATTGGGAGACTGGAAATGCCAAATGACCTTGAACCGTTCTTGATTTTGGTTCTTTTTGTCCTCTGGCAGGGTCAGACCAAAGTCCTTTAAGCTGAAAAGCGAGATTAGCCTGATATTCTTTTGCGCCAGCAGCGCTAAATTCTTTTCTCCGCGAAAGTTGATGAAGGTGAATAGGGTGTCGATCTTCCGCCCGGCCTGGTCTTTCAAGATCAGAACTTGTTTTAGGGCGGTTGAGCCGCTGTTAATGAGATCATCAACCAAAATAATTTTTTCCGAATTGATTTGGCCTTCAACGATATTTTGGAGTCCGGTCGGTTTGCGGGATTTACGGATAATAAAACCATTGGCCGGTTTTTTTATTTTTTGGCTATGAAGCGCGATGGCCGCCACCAGGGGAACGGCGGCCAGTTCCTGTCCGCCGACCTGGAAGGGGTAATCTTTTTCAAAAATTTGCCAGAAAACGTCGGTGGCGAGCGCTATTCCTTCCGGGTCAAGAAAAACGGCCCGTAAGTCAAAAATCCAGGCCCCTTCCTGGCCGTTGGGAGAAGCGATTTTCTTCTGGTCGGCGAAAACCAGCCCTTTCTTTTTGATCAGTTCTTTTAATTTTTGGGTTTGATCTACGGTCATTGTTTTCCAGTGATGAATAAATAAAGCGAATCCTCGATTTCATTTTCCAATGCCAAGACTTCATTGATGCGTTCATTATGAAATCCGACGGAATTGCAGCAGTCAATTTTTAGCGCGGCGCAAAGCAAAGACAAGTTTTGCGCCAGATGGCCGGCTTCCATCAGGATAATGCGGTAGCCGCGGTTTTTATACTTGATAAAATTGCGTTCCCAGACCGCGGTAATAAAAAAGAAAACCGCCGCGTCGCGCGACCAGGGATAAAGCAGGCCTTCTCTTATCAGTTCCAGATCTTCTTTTTCGTTAGAGAGATTTTCTAGTAAATGTTCCTTGACATTATAATGATAGACGCCAGGTTTTATTCCGTCCACTTTTTGGATGACCGGGTATATTTCCAGCGGATAGCGGGCGCCGCCCGAAGGATAAAAACGGCGGATATCGTCCGTTTCTTTCTTTCGCGGCCTAGTGCCGGCGGAATAATGAAGCAGAGTAGAAAGCTCCTCCAGACTTAAGTTTCTGCCGGGGTCATATTCTCTAGTGGCATGGCGCGCTGATAACGCTTTCTCAAGGGGAACCAACGGTAAAAAAGACCGCGGCAATTTAATTTTTGGCAGGCGGGGATACTCTTTATGCTCAATTTCTCGCCACTCTTTTGGCCACGATTGGGGATCGCTGGGCAGAGAGCCGATCGAAAAAGCGAAATCAGTTTGTTTGTGGTATTTTTTTGAAAATTCTCCGGGCATATTTATATTTGAGACCTGTAAAAGAAATTTTGGGTTAAGGAAACGGATGTGGTTCAATATTGATTTTTTCAGCTGGTTGATAACCCAGCTTTAGAGGTATTTCTTTGAGTCGTTGGCCGGAAAAATAAGGAAGGCTTTCATCAATGTGCATCGGCTGAAGCTCCGGAATAACCGTGACCGCGCAATAAAGGCCGGTCCGTTCTATCTCCGGCGGCGATATTTTAGCGTAGCAGCCGTCATAATTGAGTTGGCGCAGGGCTTCTTTGAGCTCCTCAAGCTTTTCCGAATAATAAATTTTATAATTATCGTTTTTTTCATCAGCCGAAGGCTCAAAAAAATTCTTTTTGTCAGGCAGCTCTATCTTTTTTGTCTCTCCCTGGAAAAGAAAATTAATTTTAGGCAGGTTTTCTGGCCGGGACCAATAAAAGAGGCGGCCTTCGCGATTGATATTTTTTGGGTCAAAGTTTTTTTCAAAGAAGACCGGGTCATTTTTTAGCGCCAAGCGGAGCGATAACGCTTCAGTCAGGGCGTCCAGCAGGCAATTTTTTATGTTAAAATCGGCGCTGGCGCCAACGGTCAGGGCGGGCGCCGCTCCCAGTTCGTCGGTGACCAGGGCCAGAGCCACAAAAACCGGCCAGTCGGTAGGGATCAGCAGGAGAGTGACCTTTAATTGGCAGCGGCGAAAGCTTTTCAGGATCTTTTTTATATCTTCATCTTGTTCGGAAAGATGATCTAGGTTGATTCGGGGTGGGGAGAGTTTATTAAGATAGGTTATCATGATCGCATCCCTTTCAATGATTTCCAGAATTCCTTTGGTCAGCGCTTCTGGGAGAGAGCGGCCGGTGGCCAGGCCCGTGCTGACCGGCCAGCGCAATAGCGCTTCGCTTCCTTGGGGATTATCCAGGTTAGCAACTCTTAATTTAGAATAGTGGTGGCTTAGCAGTTGGACCGGGCAATAAATTTTTTTTCCGCTCAGAAGAGAGATAGCCTTTAGCCAGCCAAAGGGGGAGTTTTTGTCAAAAGAAAGGATGGCGGACTCTTCTTTATCTTTGGCGGAAAAGCCGGCCAAGGAAAAAATATCCAGAGCGGTTTTTTCTAAATTACCGTAAGTCGCGTAGGTTGTTTTTTTCCGGTAAAAATCATCGGAAGTTCTCCAGAGATGTCTTTCAATTCCTTCAGCCGTTGAGCGCCACAGGGCGCTAGCCTCGCTTAAAAAATCCGCGCCACTGCCAAAGCCTTGGCCGTTGATCTTGGTCCAATATTTATAGAGGAAGGGTTCGTCGGGCAAAGGCGGCAATTTTTCGTTCTCAATGGCGCCTAAAGACTTGATCCGGCTGGCGGCCGCAACGGCTGGCCAAAGGCCGCTTGGTATTTTCAGCAGGGTAGGCGGCGCCTCCAGCAGCAGCTGGCCCTGGAAGCGTTTTTCCAAGAACTTCAAAAAGACCGCGGCGATCTTTTCGGAGATTTTATTGCCGGTGGACAGCTTGATAAGATTTAAAGCCGGGAAAACCGACTTTAAGGTGATTGAGTTAAGCTTCATGGACTAAAATTTACCATAAATTTTTAGAGCTGGCAATGAAAAAACAGTCATTCGGAAGGCGACAAAAGAATGATTTAGTTATCCACAGAACGCCGACTTGTTTAATAACCGGCTTATTGTTAAAATTTAAGAAACATTAAGTTTTAAATTTATGGGAGCAACAATAAAAAAAACAGCGAACAGATTGTGTTCTTTCTCGGTCTATTTTTTAGGGGGAATTTTCGTTTTGATCACCAGCCTATTTTTCAAGGTGCTGTGGAACGGCAATCAAGTAAGTATCGCCAGCTTTGAAAAAGAAATTAAGGGAACTTTTATTTCAACCGTAGAAGCCCAGTGTTGGACTCCTCCCGCCGGTG
>CAZOGP010000041.1:5448-6782 GCA_964579775.1 uncultured Candidatus Saccharibacteria bacterium
GTTCCTATTAGCCAGCCGAAGGTTAAAATTATTATAAAAAATGGATAATCAGCTTGAGACGGATTCTTTAAAGAGGGGTAAGTTTATAAAATCGATAATCGGCTTATTGCTGGTGGCGGTTTTTTTTGTTGGATTAGCTTTATTTTTGATAAACAGAGAACAGAAAATAGACTATACGATCCCCGGGGTACCTTATAATAGTATTTGGAACCATCGGGGTGAAGGAGCGGTGCTTAGCGGGGAAACGGCGGCCGCGGTTTTATCGGTTATGGATTATTGGGAGCCAGGCTTAACTAAACCCGCGGAAATTGATAAGTTTTTTAGGATCGAAAGAAGCATGGCGGATAACTCGGCGAAAGACAGTGGAGCGCTTAACATAGGAAACGTCAAAAAATACTTAACGCTTGCGGCTGAAGACCAATATGTGGTTGAAAGCGTTGTTTTGAAGCCGAACGAGATCAAGCGGTACATTAACCCAGAATCGAAAACGCCATTACTGGTTTATTTGCCGGTCAGCGCCGAGCAGCCATTGGAGCTGGCTTATTATCCGGTATTGGTTGTGATCGGCGTCAATGAGCCCGAGGAAAAAATAATCGCGCATGGTTTTTGGCTGGGCAATAACCGAGAGATAAGCTTTGACGAATTGAACAAACTTTGGGAAAGAGTGCGGCCGGAGAAAAGGAATCAATACTTGGTTATTCAGCCCAAAAACTTAAAGGAAAAAATCGCGGAGATAAGTTCAAGAGAGATCGGAGCGTATCCGGTCAGGTCGTCGCTAATGGTCAAGAATGAGGCGATGATAAAAGATTATATTTTGGGCATGGCGGCGCACACCGCGCTTAATTATAACCTGGCCTACGACTTTTTTTCCAAGATCGAGAAGGCGCCGGGCTTCCAAAGCGACCTTATTCCGGTCCTTAGGGTTCAGGTTCTGACCAGAATTGCTGCGATAAAAATGGCCGCTAACGATCTGCCGAACGCTTTAAAATACGCGACCCAAGCCGTTGAGCTGAATCACGATATTGATAAACCGTTAGATAACGGTTGGCCTGGCTATGAACACATTAGGGTTAACGAGGCTTATCGGGGCGTATCCAGTGATCCGTATCGGGTTTTGGGTAATGTTTATAAGGCGATGGGGGAAAATGAGAAGGCGATAGAGGCTTATAAAAAAGCTCTGGAGATAGATTCGACGCTTCAAGCAGTCAGTCAGTCCCTTAAAGAATTGCAAAAATAGCATTTTAGATTTACTTTGATGAAAAGATTTTTTTTAAAACATAAATTATCCCCAAAAAATATCAGTGTTGTTTTGGCGTTGTTTTTTATGTTAAGCG
>CAZOGP010000042.1:0-6625 GCA_964579775.1 uncultured Candidatus Saccharibacteria bacterium
CCCCTCTTTTAGTAAAGAGGGGTTGGGGGAGATTTAGTTCCCTCTCTTAAGCTAAGAGAGGGTTAGGTCGTTCAGACTCCGAAGAGTCTTCAGACTCGAGGAGGTGAGTTATGTAATGCGAAATTATATTATTCAATATAATTGGTTCACTCGGTCAAAATGAAAATAAACTTTCATTTTGACCTCATTGCCAATTATAACTCCTCCCCGCCTCCTCTTAAATTAAGAGGAGGGGAAATCCTCTCTAACCCTCCTTTACTTAAAGGAGATAATTAATTCGTATATTCGTACTTCGTAGCTTATTTTAAAGCGCTTTCTATCGCCTGTGCCGCGCTAAATATCAACTCTTCCGAAAAATGCGGACCGATGATTTGCAAGCCAACTGGTAATTTGTCAATTTTACCGCAAGGCATTGATAGCGCCGGCACGCCAGCCAAGTTCACCGGCACCGTATAAACATCGGATAGATACATGGTGACTAGATCATCTATTTTCTCGCCGAGCTTGAACGCGGTGGTCGGCGAGACCGGCGTCATTATCAGATCCACTTGCTTAAACGCCTTTTTAAAATCTTCGGCGATCTTAGTCCTAACTTTTTGCGCCCGCAGATAATAAGCGTCATAGTAACCCGAGGACAAAGAAGAGGTGCCCAGCATGATGCGCCGCCGCACCTCGTTGCCCAAGCCCTGCTGGCGGGATTTTAAATAAACTTCAAGCAAATTTTGCGCCTCGCCAGCCGCCACACCGTATTTGATACCGTCAAACCGGGCCAGGTTAGCTGAAACCTCCGAGGCCATGATTATATAATAACACGCCAGCGCGTAGGCGGAGTGTGGTAAGCTGATCTCTTCAACGCGCGCGCCCTGCGCCACCAGCTTGGCTATCGCTTCTCTGATCAATTTTTCCACTCCCTTATCCAGCCCTTTGGCAAAATATTCTTTAGGCGCGCCGATCTTTAAATTTTTAACCCCTCCTGCGCCTCCCCTTAAATTAAGGGGAGGAGGGGTGGGGTTATTGACACTCGTCGCATCCCGCGCGTCCTTGCCTTTTATCGCGTCAAAAACAATTTTACAATCTTCAACATTTTTCGCCAGCGGCCCGATCTGGTCAAGAGAAGAGCCCATCGCCATGGCTCCGTAACGAGAGACTGCACCGTAAGTCGGTTTCAACCCCACCACGCCACAAAGAGACGCCGGCTGGCGAATTGAACCGCCCGTGTCTGTTCCCAGGCTCCAGAGTGCCTCGTCGGCCGCGACTGAAGCAGCCGAACCGCCCGAAGAGCCGCCCGGCACCCTTTCTAAATCATACGGATTTCTAGTTATGCCAAAAGCCGAGTTTTCGGTTGAAGAGCCCATCGCGAACTCGTCACAATTGGCTTTACCCAAAATCACGACACCGGCCTTTTTCAATTTACGAATAACCGTCGCGTCATAAGGCGCAATATAATTGGCCAGGATTTTCGAACCGGCTGTGCATTTTACTCCTTCCACTAGAATTAAATCCTTTATTGAACCGGGGACCCCTTCAAGTATTCCAATTTCCAGACCATCGGCAATTTTCTCGTCAATTTCCTTGGCTCGCGCCAGCGCCGTCTCAACCGTCACCGTCAAATACGCGTGGATTTTATCATCCTCTTTTTTTATCCGCGCCAAATACGCCTGCGTCAGTTCGGTGGCCGAAAAATGCTTAGTTTTCAACCCTTCATGAGCTTTTATAATTGTTAATTCGTCCAATTTCATTTATATTATTTATCTCTTCCGCACATGTGAAAAATTACCCCTTTTTGTCATTCCCGCCCCGTATCAAGTACGGGGTAAACTCCAGCGGTAATCCAGAACCTGGATCCCCCCGTATCAAGTACGGGGCAGGCTTAGTCAAGCCCGGAATGACAATACTAAAATAAAATTACTTCATACTTTTGAAATTGCAGCCGAGCCAAATTTATTCAAAAATCCCCTTCACCTTTATATAGCTCCCTTTCCTATCCGGCGCGTTGGCTAAAATTTTCTGCCGGCCTTCCTCGCCGCGCTTAATCCCCTCGTCCGGTCGTGTAATGCTATGCAAACCGATCACCTGAGCCGTCGGCTCGGTTTTTTCCACATCCACCTCTTTTAATTTTTCAATAAAATCCAAAATCGCGCTCAAATCCTTGGCGAATTCTTGTTCTTCTTTCTCGCTTAGTCCCAAACGGGCAAGCTTGGCAATATGTTTTACTTCTTCCTGACTGATCATTTTAACATTTTTAAAAATGCTTCTTCGTCGATAATTTTTATACCCAACTCCTTGGCCTTATCATTCTTTATCCCCGGCGCTTCGCCGGCCACGACCAAATCAGTTTTTACGGAGACGGATGACGCCACGTCTCCCCCGCGTTCGCGAATTGCCGCCTTAGCCTGGTCACGGCTCAGACCGGCCAGTTCCCCTGTTAGGACCAAAGTCATGCCTTTAAAAACCTGTTTCTTTTTCACCACTTTGGATTTGGCAATTTTAACAGCCTTAAGGAGCCTGGCAAGCAATTTTTTATTTTTAGCTTCGCCAAACCAGCTGATAATGCTTTGCGCCACCGCCGAGCCAATATTGGAAATAGCCGCTAATTCCGCTTCACCGGCTTTGGACAAATTTCCAATACCGCCAAAGTGATTAGCCAGGTCTATCGCGGTTTCTTCGCCCACGTGCGAGATGCCGAGCGCATTGATAAACCGCCACAAGGACACTTGCCGGCTCTTATTTATCGCTTCAATTAAATTCTTGGCAGACTTGTCGGCGAACCGTTCCAGTATTGCCAAATCGCCTTCTTTCAAGTCGTAGATATCGGCCGCGTCGTTAACCATCCCCACCCTCATCAACTGATCAACGATCTTTGGCCCCAGCCCCTCAATATCCATGGCTGACTTGGAAACAAAGTGGCCGAGCTGCCGACGGCTGACCGCGAAACAATTTCTGCTCGCGCAAAAATATCCCACGCTTTTTTCTTTACCCGAGCTTACCGCGCGCCGTTCAACCTTGCCTCCGCACATCGGGCAAATTTTGGGCATCCGGAAATCTTTTTCATGACCAGTGCGAAGTTTAGGCAAAACTTTAATGATATCCGGAATGACATCTCCTGCCCGCTGCACGATGACCGTGTCGCTGATCTTCAGTCCCAGCCGCTTTATTTCATCTTCGTTATGCAGCGTGGCGCGCGAGACCGTGACGCCGCCGACGACGACCGGCCACAACACCGCCACCGGCGTCAAGATCCCCGTCCGGCCAATCTGTAAAATTATGTCCTCCACCACGGTCGTGGCTTCTTCGCCGGAAAATTTATACGCTTGCATCCAGCGCGGCGCTTTGCCCACAACTCCAAGCTTGGAGCGCAAAACGGTTTCGTCCACCACCACCACCACGCCATCGCAGCCAAAAGGAAGTTTCGCGCGATGCTCGACCCAATATTTATGGAATTCAATCACTCCTTCCAGGTTATCACAATGTTTTGAATAATTTTTGCCGTCGTCCTCGTTGAACGCGGGAAAACCAAGAGAGCGCATCGCCAAGTGTTCCTGCTGGTGATGCTCAAAACCCAGATCCGTAGTCAACGCGTAAGCGTAGAAACTTAAGCGACGCTGGGCGGTGACCTTCGGATCAAGTTGCCGCAAGGAGCCGGCCGCGCCGTTCCGGGAATTGGCGAGCAACGCCTTGCCCTCTTTTTCATATTTCTGGTTCAATTCTTCAAAAACTTTTTTCGTCATTATCGCCTCGCCTCGGACTTCAATGGTGCCGTTCCTGACCGCTGCTGCCAATTTTTTTATTTGCCGCTCGTTAAAGCCACTTTTCTTCAATTCCCGCCCTTCCGGCGCGCGCAAAGTCAACGGGATCGCCTCTATCGTTTTTAAATTTTGCGTGATGTCCTCGCCGAGGCGACCATTGCCGCGCGTGGCGCCAACCGCCAAAGCGCCATTTTTATAGACTAACGCCACTGCCAAGCCGTCCAGCTTCAATTCGCAAAAATAAGAAAATCTGGCGCGCGGCGCCAATTTTTGCACGCGTTCCTCCCAGGCCTGGATTTCTTCTTCGCCAAAAGCATCGTTCAACGACAACATGGGCTCGGCGTGCGCCACTTTCTTAAATTTATCCAGCGCTTCCCCGCCCACCCGCTGGGTCGGCGAATCGGTGGTAACCAGGTCTGGATATTGCCGTTCCAGCTCCTCCAGTTCGTTCTTCAGAGAATCAAAAGCCGCGTCGGAAATATCCAGTTTATCCAACACGTGATATTGATAGCGATGATAATTTATCTCCTCGCGCAACTTGACTATTCTTTTTTGTGCTTCTTGTTTATCCATGATTTGCAGAGAACCGTTCTCTGGAAATTTTACCAGCTTAATTCCACGCTGCGCCGCGTGCCGCCAAAAGATCCTGATGAATTTATTTTATTGCCGCCGGTAACCACCGCCTGGCTGGTAGCGCCATTATTTAAAGTTATCTGAATCGGACTATCGTTTATGGTGCAACCCGAACCGGGAGCTGCTTTCCTGGCCTGATAAAGGCACTGTTCCGCGCCCGCGTCGGCCGCGTAGAAGGCTGGCACGGAATTAGCCATCTCTTTGGACATCTGTATCTGATAGACCATAATACTGGCCGTTGTTAAACCCATCATCAGCAAAACATTCATCACAAAAAATGCCAACAAGATTGTCGTCGCGCCGCGATTATTAGTTTGTCGTTTGTCGTTTGTAGTTTGTCGTTTTTTCATAACTATCCACGGTATATTTTACAAAATCCGCGGCTATTGACTGTATTCCCTTGAAGAAACGGTGGTTTGCAAATTAATGGTCGCCCGGCTTCCGACTCTGTCCAATTTGCTGATCAGGTCAAAAACAATGGTCAAGCGGGGCTGCAGGCCGGCATTTTTTGTCAAATAAAATTTCCCGATCGTTTCTACGTCATTAGGATTTAAAATCTCCCCCGCCCGGAGCGACTGCTTAGCGGCGCCGTTAAAAACATAGTCCAAAGCTTGGCCTTCGGCGTTGGTGATATTCAAAGAATAGTACGGCCCGCTGACACCATTAGGCAAAGAAGAGTAAGCCAGGCCATCAAGGCTATTGACCTTGCTCATACGCGCTTCTTTAGACATTGATTCCAAAATGAACCGGCCGCTCTCCTGGGCCGCCTGGGAATTAAAAACTCTTTGAGTCCCGCCCATGCCCATTAAAAAAATATCCGCCACCATCACAACCACCACGCTAAAAGTCGCCATAGCAACGAGAAGCTCAATGAGGGTAAAACCGCTTGACTCCAGGCGATTTTTTAAATTATATTTTTTATCTGGTTTAGCCATTATTTAAATCATTTTAACATTTAAACATTTAAACAAAGAAAGCGCTTTGACCGCAATGCTTTAATGTTTTTATGTTTTTATGTTCAAATGTTTAATTGTTTTTACCGCCAATTCCACAGCCGATCTTCAACTGTCAAAGTCTGGGAGCGGTTGTGCTCGGTCCAGGAAACCACTGCCTCAACTTTTATTTCATTATCGTCGGCGCCACTCGGATTTTTGGTCAAAATTATCTTCCTTTTGTAGGCAAAAGGCGTGGCGCTACCCGCGTCATAACCATAAAGCCCGGTGGCCGAATCATATCTTAATGGCGTATCCTGGAAAGCGCGAAGAGCCGTGTCGCTATATTGCACTAAATAATTATTCACTCCCGAGATTGACGCGTACCAATCGTCCCAACCGTTAACGCCAAAATTAAGATCCCGGATGCTTTTGACCACTTCTATTCCCTCCTGGGCCAGATTAGCGGCGACTAGCTTTGAAGAGCTGACGCTGACCGAGGCGTTAATAGAACTGACCAGCGTCATAATCCCGGTCAGGGCGATAATGATGATATAGATAGCCATCATCACTTCTATGAGCGAGAAACCGCTCTCGCTAGCTTGTTGTATTTTATTTATCGGTCTTGCCCACATAAAAAATGTATAATTATAACCCCTCCCAACCTCCCCTTAAATTAAGGGGAGGAGATTCCCCCCTCTTAAGTTAAGAGGGGTTAGGGGGAGTTAGAATTTTTCGCGCTCATCCGCGGCGCATTTTTTCATCTTTCTCTACTGAAGTCTGACTTTAGCGAATTCGTAAATCCGCGTTTTTCTGCGTACTATTCCGCGTAGTTCCGCGGTATTAGTCTATATCTATCCTCCCGCCGCCGGACACGGTTATACTCTTTGCGTAGCTGCCGCTGGTGATAGTGAACGTTTGCGAGCCGCCCGGGCCGCCGTTAATATAAGTTGTGGGGGCGGGTGGAACAAAAAAAATGTTGCTGCCCAGCGGCGCTAAAGTGGCCTTTTCTAAAACAACGGTTTCCATCACCACGCTCCCGGCATCATAGACTTGACTCGCGCCGGTATTGTAAAAAAGGAGGTATTGACTGGCGCTCTGCGAATAAAGGCCATAGCCCTTGGGGATCACGGCGTCTTGAGTTTTGCCGGACAGCGCCATGCTTTGGACCCGACGCAGATCAGCCGACATTTTTTGAACTGCCCTGGTAACAGCATACTGATTTTCCCCGCGCCAGGAGCTGACCATAACGGAACCGGAGATCAGCGCAGTTATAAAAATCACGACCAAAAGCTCAATTAGCGTGAACCCAGC
>CAZOGP010000043.1:0-4262 GCA_964579775.1 uncultured Candidatus Saccharibacteria bacterium
TGCTATATTAGGAATATCATAATTTTATACCTGGTTCCGGAGGAACCGGAGTTTAATGCAAAATATCCTAAATTTAGTCAACGAAGCCCTGGAAATCATCCCCAATAGCCGCACCAAAGAGGTGATTGCGCGCCGTTTTGGCCTGCAAAATGGCCAGCGTCACACCCTGGAAGCTATCGGCCGGGACCATAATATCACCCGCGAGCGGGTGCGACAGATCGAAGAAGGAGGGCTAACGGCCTTAAAGCAGGCCAAAATCATGGATAAATTCCAGCCGGTTTTTAAGGTTGTCGACGAGCACTTAAAGGAGCACGGGGAACTTAAAAAAGAGGACCGGCTTTATGACGATCTGACCTATGTTTGTTTCCCGGTCAAGGAGATCGAGCGGATGAAAAAAGAAGGCAATATTTCAGACCTGGACAAATGCCGTTCGGCTTTCTATTTCATAATGACCCTGGGTGATAATTTCGAGCGTTTGCCGGATAATGACTATTTTTATTCTACCTGGACCAATAATAAGAATTCCGTAAAAACCGCTAAAAGAACGGTGGATTCTTTGGCTAAGCATTTGGAAAGTAAAAAGCAGACCATGAAAAAAGAAGAGCTTTTATCGGCGGCCAAAATTCTTTTCCCGGAGCTTTCAGAGAAAGCCGTCTATTCTTATGTTGACGCTTCAAAAAATATTGAGCAGAACCACTTGGGGCGTTTTGGTTTAGTCCATTGGCCGGAGATCAGCCCCCGGGGCGTTAAGGATAAGGCGTATATAATTTTGAAGGCTGCTGGCCGTCCCCTGCATTTTTCGGAAGTGACCTCAGAGATCAACCGAGTTTTGCCTTCCGGTCGCCAGGCGTACGTGCAGACCGTGCATAACGAGCTAATCAAGGATAAGCGATTCGTGCTGGTGGGCCGCGGGCTTTATGCCCTGGCCGAGTGGGGCTATGAGCCGGGCACAGTGGCGCAAACTATCGTGCAGATCCTGAAGAAAGAAAATAAACCTTTGGCCAAAGAGGAGATCGTTAAAAAAGTTTTGGCCAAGCGCCTGGTCAAAGAAAACACGATCTTGATCAATCTGCAGAACCGCAAACTTTTTGAGCGCGTGGCAGATGGCGCTTATACTTTGAAGCAATAATTTTTATCCTGCCCCGCTGGTTGCGGGGCAGTTCGTTTTTTGGTACACTATAAAGGTAAAATTATTTTTAGGACGTTTTTAGCGTAGTTTAAAGAACAGCAATTGTCGCGTTGAAGAGTTTTTTAATAATTTTAAAAAATGGAGGAAATTTTAAACACTTATTTTAATTTTTTAGATATTTTTTTTAGGGTTGCTTGGATATGGCTGCCAGTAGTTTTGGCGGTTATTTTTTTTACCAGCTGGATGTATTATATCAGGCGCTGGCATTGGCGGCAGCTCGATTGGGTGCTACTGGAAGTGAAGCCCCCCAAGGAAGTTGAAAGCTCCCCTAAGAACATGGAGCAGATCTTTGCCGGCCTTTGGGGTGCTTTTGGCACGGTGGGCTATAAATACGAAAAATACATCAAAGGCGTGATGCAGGACTACTTCAGTTTTGAACTGGTGGGTTATAACGGGGAAGCGCATTTTTATCTGCGGACGATAAAAAAATTCCGTAATTTGGTTGAGGCCCAGGTTTATTCACAGTACCCGCAAGCGGAGATCCGTGAAGTTCAGGATTATGTTTGGAACGTACCGGCGGATATTCCCAATAAGAATTGGAATTTATGGGGTTGCCGTTTAGCGCTGGCCAACCAAGACTTTTATCCTCTTAGAACTTACGTTGAGCTGATGGATGTTAATAAAACCGATGAGCCGTTTTTTGATCCCTTATCTGGTCTGATGGAAGTTTTTGGCAAGCTCCGGCAGGGCGAACAGATTTGGCTGCAAATTCTTTTTCGGCCAAAGCCTGATGCCTGGCAGAAAAAATCGAAAGTCTTAGCCGATAAGCTATTAGGTAAAAAAGCGCCCGAAAAAAAAGAAAGTATTTTGGCTATGGAAGCGCGTACTTGGTATGAAGCCTTTTATAATGCTTTTTATGCCGTTATTACCGGCAATCCCGCGCCGCCGAACGCCGAAAAAGACAAAAAAGACGAGCCTTATAGCTTGGCGATGCATCTTTCTCAAGGAGACAAAGACGTTATTCAGGGCATTGAGCTTAAGGCCAGTAAAAAAGGTTTTGACGCCAAATTAAATTTTGTTTATATCGGCCGGTCGGATATTTTTACCATGGCTAATGTTTCGGCCACCATGGGCATTATTTCGCAAACCGCTAATTTAAATATGAATAGCCTCAAGCCTGACGCCAAGGTGATCACTAAGGCCAATTATCTTTTTGCCAAAGCCCGCAAGGCCTACAAGCAGAGATTATTGATGAGAATGATGCGCAGTCGGTCTTTCTGGGAAAGGGGCTATATTCTTAATATTGAAGAGCTGGCGACGCTGTTCCATTTTCCGACGATCGGCGTTAAAAGTCCGATGACCCCGTATATTGAAGTTAAAAAAGGCGGCGCGCCGGTGGATCTGCCGATGGAGTAAATTTCGCTCGGCCAACGGCTTTCAAAAGCGTCAAATTTTTCCCAGCGTGAAAAATTTGACTCGCCAGGCCTCCGTGCTCTCTTCCCGCTAAAGCGGGGAGAACCATGCCCGCTTGTCGGCCTGAGCGTTTTGAGAAGTCGCTGGCCTCGCTCCCGTTTAAATAAGGAATTATTTTAAATTCGTAATTGGTAGGATAAATCAAAATGGATGAACAGATAACACTTATCGGTGAAACGGATTTTCGCAACCAGAAACGGCGGTTTGGCATAAAGCCTGGCGACCGCCAGCGCCATGTTTATGTTGTCGGCAAAACCGGCACCGGTAAAACCACGCTCCTGGAAAATATGGCCAAGCAGGATATCCAGTCGGGCCGCGGCTTGGCTATTGTTGACCCGCACGGCGAATTCGCGGAAAAAATGATAGATTTTGTGCCGTCCAGCCGGGTTAACGACGTTATCTATTTTAATCCGGCGGACACCGAGTTTCCTATGGCTTTTAACGTGATGGAAAAAGTGGACGCGGAGCATCGGCATTTGGTGGCTTCGGGGCTGGTCGGCGTTTTCAAAAAGATCTGGGCGGAAAGCTGGGGGCCGCGCCTGGAATACGTTTTGCGCAACGCCGTTCTAGCATTATTGGAATACCCGGGTTCAACGCTGCTGGGCATAATGCGCCTGCTCGTGGACAAGGAATACCGCGCCAAGGTCATGGAAAAAGTGAAAGACCCGGTGGTCAAAAGTTTTTGGGTGGACGAGTTTTCCAAGTACAAAGGCAATTTTGAAGTGGAAGCCATCTCGCCAATTCAAAATAAAGTCGGGCAATTTTTGACGAATCCCATGATCAGAAATATCGTCGGCCAAACTAAATCCACCATTGACTTGCGCAAAGCCATGGACGAAGGGAAGATCTTAATAATGAACTTATCTAAAGGCCTGATCGGCGAGGACGCTTCGGCGCTGCTCGGCGCGATGATGATCACTAAATTACAGTTGGCCGCGATGTCGCGCGTGGATACGCCAGAATCGGAGCGGCGCGAGTTTTATTTATACGTTGACGAATTCCAAAACTTTGCCACGGACAGCTTTGCCAATATTTTATCGGAGGCCAGAAAATACCGCTTATGTTTGACTCTGGCGCACCAATATATCGGGCAGCTCATAACCGATAGTTCCACGCGGGTGAAAGACGCGGTTTTCGGGAACGTGGGCACGATGATCGTTTTCCGGGTGGGCGCCGAGGACGCGGAATTTTTAGAAAAAGAGTTCTCGCCCGAATTTATGGCGCCCGACCTCGTGGGCTTGGGCTTCGCGCAGATATATTTAAAATTAATGATAGATGGTTTTTCTTCCCGGCCCTTCTCGGCCTTGACTTTGCCGCCGATCGTCCGGGAAGATAAAAGCAGCCGGGAGAAGATCGTTAAGGTCTCGCGCGAGCGCTATGGCGGCCTGTCGCGGCAGGAAGTGGAAGAGAAAATCGCGCGTTGGAGCGGAGTGATAGAAGAGGGCGGCGGACAATCTGAAGGGTCTCTCGGCGCCAGAGGCGATGGCCGCTCTTACGGGCCCGTGTCTCGCGACGGCCAGTCTGCATCCCGTGGCGATCAGTCTTACGGGAGCGACCAGTCTCGCGTCTTTGCGCCACGGAGCCAGGAAAGAGCGCTAGTCAAACCGGTTGGTCCGGTATACGTTGATAAGTGCGATGAATGCGGCAAGACGGTGGAATT
>CAZOGP010000043.1:4362-6617 GCA_964579775.1 uncultured Candidatus Saccharibacteria bacterium
ATGGGGCAAAATGTTGTGCCGGAAAAAGAAGCTAAGCCGGCCGCGGCGCCGCCAATGTCTAAGGTTCTACTACAGACTCCGCCCATACCTCAAGCCACGGCGGACGAAGTAAAAGAACTAAAACCAGGCGAAGAAGTTGATTTAAAATAGCTTATTTTGTTTATTCAAACAAACCCTTGATTTTAGGGTTTGTTTTTGTTATTCTATAGTTAGCTGTGCTCGTAAGAGCCATCAATGGCCGGATGGCCGGCCGTCAGAACTCTGACGGCAAGAACTTTAGCGTGACTTCGGCGGCGACTTTTCAGTGAGCAATAGGAGTGCAGCGAGGGGGTGCCATAATTTTGGCCCCCCGTTCTTTTAAAAACAAAAAACGCGCAATCATATAAATAAAGGAGAGAAAAATGCCAGAGAAAGATATGAAGGATTTTTTGTTTGATCTTTGGGATCAGTTAGATGATTTGCCCCTTGATGAATCGTATGTCGTTTATGATGACGAGCAAGAGTTTTCCGGCGATTATCGGGACCCATTCGCCGGTTTCGAACCGAGAGAAATACGGGCGATCTTCTGGCTGGCGTTGGAAATGAAAATGCATGATAAGTTTGAAGACCTGGTCTCTATTTTGAGGCGGATCCGGAACGGGGAATCGTTATATCGGAATATTTATTTGTCCAAGAATGACGGAAGTAAAAGAAAAATAGACGCGCCAGGCAAGGAGTTAAAAAAGATCCAACGGAAATTGAATAAGTGTTTTTTGAGCGAATTGCCGGTAAATAAAAACGCTTTCGGTTTTTCTCGCGGCGGGATTATCAACGCGATAGAGCCACACTTGAGCTCCAAGGTGATTTTATGCGTTGATTTTCAAGACGCTTTTCCGGCCGTATCAAGAGAAAATTTGATGGACGCGCTTATTCGAGGTAGGGTAGTTTCGCAATGCGGTTCGGCTCACCTGAAAAGCAGTTACAGCGTTAAACCGGGTATTTTCTCTTGGTATGCGGCGAACACAATAGCGGATTTAACGACCCTTGAAAATAAATTGCCTCAAGGAGCGCCGACGAGCCCCCGTCTTTTTGACCTTGTCTGTTGGGAGATAGACGAAAGGTTATCGAAGTTGGCGGAACGAGTGAATGGTGTTTATACTCGTTATGCCGATAACGTTTTCCTTTCGTTAAAGGTCAAAGATAGAATTGATAAATCGTTATCAAGGGCGGTATTGCATGTAATTGAAGGTCGGCGGGGAGCAATGCCGGAATTTATATGGCACAAATTTCGGATCGTAAAACTGGGAACCGATGCCCATCGAATGCTGGGAATGAATGTGGCGGACGGTCAGATCCGCAATACTCGTTCCTTCAAGCGGCGGCTGCGCTTAATGGTCTATCATGTTTTTTGGTTGCTGGAAAAGGAAATGGACTTTGAAAGCGAATGGGAGCAACTGCGCGGGATGATGCAGTTTGCTCAAATAAAAACTCTTCCGCCAAAACTGGTAGAAGATTATAAAAAATTGGAAGAAAGGATTATTTGAAAAGCCTTGGTCATTGCGGCCAAGGCTTTTATCTTTTTATTGTTTTATTTTTATTGAAGTCAATTACTCACTAATGCCGCATATACGGCATTAGTGAGTAATTCATATAATTATTTGCAATCGCACACAATCGTAGTTTTTGATTAAGGGAGAGGTTGAGATTTTTATTTATTCACTCTCCCTGAATACTCGCCGGTTTGCGTGTTGACCTCAATAATATCGCCTTCATTGACGAATAGAGGGGCTGAAACCATGGCACCGGTTTCCAGCTTTACGGACTTGTTGCCGCCTTGCGCCGTGTTGCCCTTGATGGACGGGGGAGCCTCGACGACTTTAAATTGCATTTTTATCGGCAAATTGACATTGATGAGTTTTTCTTTAAAGCTCACCACTTCCACTTCGGAGTTGGGTTTTAAGAATCTAGCTTGTTCGCCAATGGCTTCTTGAGGCAGTTCAAAGCGGGTCGAAGGATCATTCAGCTCGCTAAAAACGAATTTATCGCGGTGGACGTAGAGAAACTTTACTTTTTTATAATCGATCTCCGCTTCCTGGAAGCTATCGGTGTGCTGAAAATTGCGGTTAAGCACTTTGCCGGTGATCATGTTCTTGATCTTGGTCTGGGCCACGGGCTTACGTTGCTGCATGCGCATGAAGCCAAATTCCAGCACCTCATAAGGCTCGTTGTCCAGCACGAAAAATACGCCGGGCTTGAGTTCGTTGTAGTTGAGCATA
>CAZOGP010000044.1:0-6528 GCA_964579775.1 uncultured Candidatus Saccharibacteria bacterium
ACGAGGGATTACTTTCCTGAAACGCTCAGTTTTGTGAGCGGGCACGGTTTTCCGCAGTAGCGGAAAGAGCGAGCAAAACTGGCGAGTAAAATTTCCACGCCGGGGAAATTTTACGCTTTCAGAAAGTAATCCCGAGTCGAATTTCAATTCAAATTCAAAGAATGAATATCCAAAATATATCCCCGATAATCTCCTCCGCCCGCGTATTTATATGTCGGCAGTCCTATGAGCTCACCCCCGGCGTTCACCGCCGCGCCGCCGGAATTTCCCCGGTCAACCTGCGCGTCCGTGCCAAAATATACGTCATTAGAAATCAAATTGCTGATAATGCCTTTGGTGACGGAAAAATTGAATTTGGCCGATTCGGGAAAGCCAAAAACATAAACCGTATCGCCCACCTGCGCCGAAGCCTCGGCTGTTCTAAAATACTGGAATAAATTTATGATCGGCGCGGTTTGAATTTGGCCATTGTTATCCTGATAAATTACGTCTTGCACTTTAAGCAAGACCGCGTCTCGGCCGCTGAAATATCCCGACACCGTGGCCCGATATTCTCTTTTGAAGCTCTGGGTGTTTGCGTCATAGTCCTGACTGAAAAGCGCCAGGCAATAATCCGGCGCCAAGCCCGAAGACAGTTGCACCACATGCTGATTGGTTAAAATCTTGCCGTCACTGCTGATCAAGGCGCCCGAGCCCAATTGCCATCCGCCTAAAAATTTATCCTGGCAAGCAACCTGCGCGACTTTGGCGCTGGCCTGCCAGGACGAAATAAGATTGGCGCCGCCGCCGGCAGCTACTGGCTGGTCGCTTTGAGTCTGAAGATCCTTTAGCTGCTGCTGTAAGGAATTTATTTTTTGGTTGGCCGCGTTCAATTCCTCTTGAGTTTTAAGGTTGGGCGCCGACTCAGGCGACGTCGGCGTCAGAACGGTTTTATAGACCGTTTGCGGCGGCCGTTTTTTCAGATCCTCCACTTCTTTTTTTAACAAAGCCACCTCATCCTCTGTGCTGGTCCCGGTACTATTCAGGGAGCTTGGCGCTTGGTCAGAAAAGACCATCGGGGAACCGCTTTTTTTACCGAAAGCCAAAGCCAGGTCGTCAGCGATTTTAGACTGGTATTTATAAAGCAAAAAACCAGCCGCGCCAATAGCCATCAAAGAAATGATAACCAAAAAAATAAAGTATTTTTTACTCATAGCCTGACCAGATAATAAAACAAAAATAAATCTCCCAAGGTCAAAATAACCATCGCCAGCCACCCGCCAACTACGATCCAGCGCGGACAACAAAGACTCCCCATCACCTTGTGGCTCGACGCCAAGCGCAAAATAAAATAGATCATGAGCGGCGTTATGGCGCCGACTATCACTTGGGAATAAAATAGAGCCTTGATGGGATTCAGGTCAAAAAGCAGCGCGGCTAAACAAAAGATAAAGCCGAAAGTGATAAGCGCGTAAAAACCTTTGGCCTTGCCCGGTTTTTTATTTAATCCCTGGGGCCACTTAAAAAATTCCGCCACGCCATAGGCCGAAGAAGTGGCTAAGATAGGAATCGCTAAAATGCCCGAGCCAATGAGCCCGATGCCAAATAATTTAGTCGCCCACTGGCCGGCCACGGGAACCAAAGCTTCCGCGATATCTTTAACGGTCAAAAGATTAACATCCGCTTTTAAAACAACGCTGGCGCTGGCCACGACAACAAAAAAGGCCGCCAAAGCGCTATAAATAAATCCCAGCGTCACGGAACGGCTGGAGGGGCCGATCTGTCTTTCACCATGATTTTCTTCAATCTCTTCTTCCGTTTGCCAGAAAAAAGCGTAGGGAGAAAAACTGGTACCAATAAGCCCTAAGGCCGCCATAAAATAGGTAATGTTAAATTTGATCGGCGGATTGATGATCGCTCGCGTCACCAGCCCCCAATCGGGCTTGGCCAAAACTCCGGCTAAAATATAGGCCAGCATAATGCCGGAAAACCAAAAAAAGTATCGGGCAATTTTTTTATAGCTGTCAAAAACGATCACATACCAGATAAAAATTATCAGCGGGATGATAAAATAAAGATAGTTCTGGCCGGTCAGCAGCTGGAAACCGGCCGCCATGCCAATGATATCGGCCACCAAAGACAGCAAATTGGCCACCAGCAAAACTATCACCGCTAAAAAAGCGACGCGCCGGCCAAAATTTTCTTTGATCAGAGTAATCAAACCTTTTTGGGTCACGTCGCCGATCCGCGCCGCTATCTGGTGGACGGCAATGAGCAACGGGGTTGAAAGCAACAAGAGCCATAACTGCGAAAAACCGGTCGTCGCGCCGACCACCGAATAGGTGGAAATAGTCGCCGGGTCGTCATCCGCGCTGGCCGTCACGATGCCGGGCAAATACGACCGCCGAAAGCGTTTGATGGGCTTTAAAAAGTGTTGAAGCATATATATTTTACGGTTTTTATAAAAGTGTCGTAGGTAAAAATACTCTTATATCTTCCGACCTCAAAAGACGGACATCATCTGCCGCTTTTGCCAAACCAAAAGACTGACTTCTAGCCGTACCGATATACTGAACTTTTTTGCCAAACGACCGGACTTCTTCAACCGCCGCGACTAAATCGGTGTCCGAGCTCACCAAATATGCGACATCGTACATTTTTTCTCTAGCCAACCTAATCATTTCTACTGCCAAACGGACATCGACACCTTTTTCGTGAAAGGTTTTGTCTGGATGCTGTATCAATTGCCCCAAAACAACCGGAATTTTTTGCTGTTGCAATTTGCCGAGCAATTTCTGTTGGTCGGCATACATTTTTTCTGATTTTTCATTATTCCTCTGCCTTTTCAAAGCGCCGATATAATACCTGACCTCAACCAACTCATTTTTATCATTAGCCGCCAGCCACTCGGCAAATTTTCGAAAGTCAAATTCCAACAAGCTGTGCTTGTCGTCTATTTGCGCTTCCAAATCCTTGAGCCGAAAATAAAAATTGCTGCCGTCTATAAAGACTATCGCTTTACTCATGTTTTTTAACAAAAAACTGCCGTCCCGGCCGAAACCGAGAAAGCAGTGAGATTAACTGCCTTAATTATAACAACACCAAGAATCCTGTCAACAGTTGACGCTAAATCACTTTCTACGCTAAAAATTGCCTTATTTTCCATAATTTTATCTCCCTTCCACAATTTTTATTTCTTCCTCCGTCAAGCCGTATAGTTTACCAATCTCGGCATCATTTTTTTATCAATCTTGGCGATTTTTGATAAATCCCGCTCCGTCGTAAATGCTATTGAAGTATGACTTCAATAATTCAAATACTTACGCATTACATATCCGTGCATCTTAATAATACTCTCTTGGGTATATTTTAAGGCATCTTCCGCGCGCAAAAGCACATCATCGTTTCTGTATTCCTCTTCAAAAGCAGAAACGATATAGCCCAATTGCGGACCGCGATATTCAGCCCTGTCTAAAAGCTGCTGAATCATGATATCATTTTTAAATTCATCGTCGCACCGATTTTTTTCAACAATCTCAAAAGTCGTGGGATTAATTTCGGTCTCCACAACTATGAATATTCTGCTCACCGAATTATCAAGAATGCGGACCTGCTTTATTAAATTGGCTTGCGAATATGGACCTTTTCCTCCGCTGCTCCAGAGTAGATCAAATTGCTTTTCGGTCAACTTTTGAGGTTTAATAGCCGTCTTCCCCTTTGTCTTCTTCTCCTCTTTTTCATACGCCAATATTTTTTCGGCCGGAGAAATCCCGTCGAGGGCCTTATGCGGAAAATAATTCCAAGCATCGCTCACCAATTCAAGAATATTTTCTAATTCTGAAATATCTCCGCCGCGATCAAACATTGCTATAATTTTCGTCATATCATCATTATCTTCTTCATAAAAGACGGCCTTTTGCACATCTTGCAACTTAAAGCCACTCTTTGTTTCTTTAAGAGTTTTCACAAGCTCCCGTTCAATTTCTTTTCTACACTTTAAAATTTTTTCTTTGTTTTCTACTTGCATATCACTTTTAATTTTTCCCCTCCACAATTTTTATCTCCTCCTCCGTCAAGCCGTATAATTTATAAACTTCTTCGTCAATTTTTTTATCGGTCTTGGCGATTTTCAATAAACTCCCGCCCCGCCGCAAACGCTGTGGAGATTAAGCCTTAACAGATTTCATTAATTGCCTATAAATGCTTTCATTGAGTTTTGCCTAAAAATTACTCCCATTTTAAGCGCTTTCTGGTCTTGCCTATAAAAGCCTCTAAAAAGCCGCTGTATAAAATATATTGACTGAGGCACCATGAGATTTAATAATCCCTACTTCTTTCAAGTCTCTCAAGTCTTTGTTGATTGTCGCTCGTGGCACTCGTCCTAAAATTTTCTGACAATTATGGACTGTCAGCCTTCCTTTAATAAGAAGTATATCAATAATTTTCATTTGCCTTTCGTTTAATTGGCGGTATTTGCTACCCAGAAGAATAACCTCAAAATTATTAATGAGATTTCTGAAAAACGGATACGGCAAACTCCATTCTTCCATCTTTTTAAAAACGATATCGATACCTCGACCATATTCTTCCAAATAATCAAAATCTTTTAACCGACCGGCAATTATAGAATTACGGCTAAACTGCGCCTCTTTAATATTGTCCACGGTGACACCAGGCGGTAATGATCCCGGATTTGAGATTTCAATCCGATTGTCAAAAATTTTAATTTGGGCATAAGTTTCAATAATTTTATAATCTCTGTGAATAATAGCGTTGGCGATTAATTCTCGTATAGCGGCTTCTGGATATTCAAATCGTTCTATTCTTTTTGTTCCAACGATAGCAGCGGTCTTTTTAATGTTTTTTAGAACAAACTTATAAGAGTCGTCTATTTGGACATCTAAAGTCCCCTTTATATCGGCGCTATCAATAATCTCATTGGCAACGCTATTCCCGGCATACCTAACGCATCGCACCAAGTATCTTTCATAGGGGCTTCTTCCTTGCGGAGGATTTTGCGCAAAGATAAGATACCCAGCGATAGTCGGCTTAAATTCGTCATTAAATTTTGAAGCGATGCCAAGATTTTGCAACAAATTATCGTCGATGCGAGAATCTGCGCCTCGCTTAACCTCCATTTCTTTTTTATCAAGTAAGCGTAAAATTTTGGAATCAGATAAATCAACACGGGTTGCGTTTACTGCTTCAGATAAATCAAATTGAAATTCTTTAGAAGTCGCTACATAGGTCCTAAACTCATTATCCGTAATACGACGGCTAGTATTACCCTCTCGAATATAGGCACCATTAGGCAGGCCGACATGCTTAAAATAACACGGCATATAATCTTTCGGACATTCTGGTATATTAACCACTAAAATATTTTTTCCTTCATGATTAATAACATGATATTCGGGACGAAGAACAAAGCTCATTTTATCATTAAAGTATTCCGTGAGCTTTCTTTGCATCAAATCAATATTTTCGCATCCAGTGATAGCATTTTTCTCTTGGCTAACACCAAAAACTACAAGCCCGCCACCTCTCCTATTGGCAAAAGCAGAAATTGTTCTCCAAATATCATTCGGAATATTACTTCTCGCAGTTTTAAATTCTAAATCAGATAATTCACTAGATAAAGTTAGCCCGTATTCTATTTTTTCTATGATTTGCGCTTCTGTCATATTATTTTTAATTCATTACTTTTCAACTATCTTTATTTCCTCCTCCGTCAAGCCGTATAATGTTATTCTAAGACTATTTTATAAAATTTATTTTTCTCGCAAGCTGATTTTACAGCCCTGGCCTTATCAAGGCCAATTTTAGCCAGCGGCACATTAAAATACAACGCAAAAACCAAATCATCAATATAATTCTTTAACACTTCCTGTTTTCCAGAATCAATCGCTGGCAGAGATTTTAATTCGGATAAATTTATTTCTTTTTCTTTTAATAATTTATTATCCGCGAATTTGGCCTTAATTATTGCTTCAACCAGCTCTTTACTCTTTTTTATTTTACACTTAACCTTCTCGTCGCCTTTTATTAAAACTAAATTACTACCTTCAACTATCACGGAATCGAATTTTTGCCTCATCACACCGGAAAAATCAACCAAATCACCAAAAATTACACCTTCTAATGCCAGCATTTCTTCAACTCTTTTAATAATTTCATCTTTAATAAATTGATTGTCTTCTGTAATTTTCGGAACGCGGATAAATTGCTTAACAGAGGCTATAGATACAAGCAGGTCTTTTTCATTTTCACTTATCAACATAGATTCTAGTAATTTTCGATTTGTAGCCGAATTTAAAAGAGCGAAAAGATAGAGTATTTCTGGCTTATTACTGCTTCCAATTGCACATATTTGGTTCCTTGCCCATATTAAAGGTAGCGATGAAAAATAAAAATTTTTAGTATTAATATATGACCATAAAATTTTATATGGCGATGCCAAAAGATTATATCCTTGATTTGTGGTAAGAAGTTTGATTTTAAACTTCGAGTTATTCTCTTTTTCATTTGGCCAATATCCTTTTACGGATA
>CAZOGP010000045.1:0-1987 GCA_964579775.1 uncultured Candidatus Saccharibacteria bacterium
GTGCGAATCAAACGCTGCTGTTTATAATAATGCACGTTCTGGGCCGCCAGGGCCGCGGCCAGATCCGTGCCGTCACCTTTGATAGTTTTGACTTCCACGAACACCAGCACCGCGGTTTTGGCAAAAATAACGCCCTCCTTTTTTGCCGCCACGATATCGATCTCGCCGTATTTGGGACAAGAATAATTTCGGTCGACAATTTTATAGCCTTTATCTTTTAAATAATTAACGGCCGCTTCTTCTCCCTTATCACCAAATTGTCTTTTTTGTGAAGGCATAAATTTATTACTACTTTTCTGGCAGTCAGAAAAGTAGCCAAAAGACCTGCGCCCGAGCATAAAATTTTGATAAAATCTGATTCAGCTCACTAAATTTGCTATCCTCAACGCCCCGACCTGACGGATCGGGGCCCCACCACAGCACGCAAATTTTACGCTCGCTTCATCTCGATTTTATACCAAAATTTTTGCTATGGGCGAGAAGAAACTAAATCCTTAATGATTCCATCAGGGTCAAATAAAACTTTAAATTATGAATAGTGGCCAGGCGCAGCGAGAGCGGTTCGCCAACTTTAAATAGATGGTGCAAATAGGCGCGAGTATAATTTTGGCAAGTATAGCAAGAACATTTTTTATCGATCGGCGAAAAATCTTTAGCAAATTTAGCGTTAAGAATCTGCAGCGCTTGACAAGAACCAACCGATTTAGATTTTTTTACATACAGCCTGCCATGTCTCGCTTCCCGAGTAGGAATCACACAATCGAACATATCAATACCAGAATTAACCGCTGCCACAATTTCTTCCGGTTTACCCAATCCCATTAAATAACGAGACTTGTCCTCTGGGAGAAGCGGCGTGACTGCTGCCAAAACCGTTGCTAAGTATTTTCTTGGCTCCCCTACCGCTACGCCACCAATAGCATAACCATCGAAGCCAATCTCCAAAAGCTCTCGTGCGCTGCGCTCGCGTAGGTCTTTATAAATTCCACCCTGAACAATTCCAAAAAGTAATGGACGATTTATTAGATTTTCATTTTTGGATTTTGGATTTTGGATTTTTTTGGAAATTGGAAATTGGAAATTGGAAATTACTTTCCGCTCAAAATATATCTTACATCGTCTGGCCCAATCAGTAGTTCTTTTTACCGCCATCTCCGCCTGTTCGCGAGTACAAGGAAAGGCAGGGCATTCATCCAGCACCATGATAATGTCGCTCCCCAGCGCCAGCTGGATTTCTATAGATCTTTCCGGCGTTAAAAAATACTTCTGGCCGTCAATCGGGTCACGAAACTCAACGCCCTCATCGGAAATTTTTACAAAACCACTATTTTGCCCCCTCTCCTCATCTGAGGAGAGGGTTGGGATGAGGTGATGAAAATTCATATCATCACCCCCTCTTAATCTCCCCCTCGTCTGAGGGGGAGAGGAATCTAATTTTTGCTGTAATGTAATTTTTGCCCCCAACGAAAACACCTGATACCCGCCCGAATCCGTTAAGATCGGCCCCGGCCAATTCATGAATTTGTGCAGGCCGCCTGCTCGCTTGATAATTTCCATCCCCGGCCGCAACCATAAATGGTACGTGTTGCCCAAAATTATTTGCGCGCCCAAGGCTCGCAAATCTTCCGGCGCCAAACTTTTTACCGCGCCCTTGGTGGCAATCGGCATAAAAAACGGGGTCTGAATGACTCCGTTTCGTGTTATCAATTCCGCTGAGCGACGACTGGAATTTTTAAATTTTTTTACTAAATTAAAAATACCCATTAATTTAATCTAAATTTTATTGTATCACCTTCGCCCGGCTATCGCCCACCGCCGGATCATCCGGCATATCGCTTTTCAGTTCGCTATCACTGGCGGTCAGCGGCGCGCCGGTAAAATCGTCCTGAGCTGCCAGCTTAGCTTCTTGGACAACTACCGCCGTACTGCCCACTTGCCCGATCGAAGGCACGAACCCCACCTGGAAAGCCACCTGCCGGACCGGTGA
>CAZOGP010000045.1:2087-5184 GCA_964579775.1 uncultured Candidatus Saccharibacteria bacterium
GGCGGCCGAAAGCCGGCCGATGGTCCAGATGACCTTGCCGCTGGCCGGATCGTATTTTATATCCTCGTCCTTAGGGAAAATATTTCCCTCCCAGCGCACGTACGACGGCAAAAAAGCTTCAACGACTGCGCCTGATACATCATTAGAGACATTCTGCGCCTGCCAATAAATAGTATATGTGGTTTTTTGCCCAACGCGCGGCGGCAGCGGGCCGGAATTAGGAATTAACCGGTCACTATAATATCCCTTCATGTTCAAAACCAGACTGGAATTAATTTTAACGACCAGCTGATTCTGCCCGCCAAGCTGCGTGCCGGATAGCGCCAGCGGGACATTGAAAGAATCTATTTTGGCGGTAGTCGTAACAGTAAAATTCTTATCGGAATACTTGCTCACAGGCAAGCGGTCTTTGATCTTTAAAGAAAACTCCAGCGTACCCTCGACTTTGGCTGCTAATTCTTCCAGCGCCGGCAAGGAAGAACTGTTCCAGGTGATAACGCCATCCGAGCTGCTGAAAAATCCTTTTGCCGAGCGAACGCTGGCCAGCTCCACTGCCTGGCTGTCAATTTTAACAGTAAGGAAGACCGGCCCAATGGGCGCGTCCGTCGTGTTGCGATATTTTATCCTGTAAGTTACGTCCTGGCCGATGTTGACATTATTATCTGTCGCCTCCGGCAAAGACTGTTCCACAAAGAGCGGCGAAGCGGCGATCTGGGGCGAACTTAAAGTTTGGGAATAAACAATAAAATCTTCATTCTCTTTTTGCGAACCGATCTGGGCTTTAAAAACCTTGGACTCCCCCTCGTTGCCCGAGATCGCCCCCTTAATAATGATATTACCCTCCTCGCGGCTACCGATTTCCGGCAAAACCCAGATATTATTTCCCTCCTGCGGGGAAGGCAGGGCGCTGTCAAAAATGAAACCTTCAGGATACTCGATCTTAACTTTCGCGTCGGAAAAAGCCGCGTCGGAAGTATTGAGATACCGCAGTGAAAAATTCATGGTCTGGCCGGAAACGATGCGTTCGGGCAGAATAAAGCTTAAAACCAACGGCACGGAAATTATGGTGCTGACAAACTCTTTGGCGTTGCTGAAGTTCGAACTGATGTTGGCTGGCCGGTAATCTAACTTGGCCTTGAATTTTTGCTGGCTGTCTTTATCACCCAAGACTCTCGCCTTAAATTCCGCCTGGCCGGCCTGCCCCGGAGCCAACTGGCCCAGATTATCGGTCGCCACCAATGAATCTCCTTGCGCCACAACGCTACTTTTATCCGACGGCACTGACTGCGCGGGAAAATAGAACGACAGCGCCGCGCTGCCGATCGCCACGCGCGAATTATTCTTATAACGCACGATATAATTCACTTCCTCGCCGCTCACCACCCGGCCCTGACCAAAAATATCCAGCGCCACATCGCTAGCGTCAAAAGAACTCCAACTGCGCCACCAAAGCCAACCGGTGATAACCAAAACAGCCAGAACCGCCACGCCCAAAACCAGCCAAATCATTCTTTTAGTTGAAGCGGATAATCTTTTTTGGCCGTTATTGCCGCCCCATTGCGGCGCGCTCGACACCTCCGGCGCGGTCTGATGGCCCGGCTCCAGCTCCTCCGGGGCCTTGGGCCGGTCCGCCAGCTGCCCGTCTTTTTTGTAGAGCTGTTTTTTGAGTTCGTTAAGATCCATTATTTAAATTTTAAATTTAAAAATGAAAAAGTAAAAATGACATTTAAAAAGTAAAAATTATCTACGTCCCTTAACGGTTAGTAAGCTTGCGCCCAGAATCCTAGAAAGTTCGCCTAACTCCTTTAACAAGTAATCCGCATCCTCTCTTTTCATTTTACCCGAATCTCTCAATAATGCCAACCAAAACTTTGATTCATTAGCCGACTTCAATGAATGATGCAAAAAATTAGCAAAATCTTTCCTTGAAGATGCGGCCTGCGCTTCAATATAGTTTGCTCCGATGCTTGTTACGCTGCGCAAAATTTGCCTAGCCATAATTTGCGCACTTCCCTCTTTAGAAAGAAGACCAATCGCCTTAATCAATTTTAAGGCCCAATTATACACTCTTAATTTAAACTCCTTTTTAAAATTTTCCTTATCGTTTTTCAATTTTATTTTTTAGTTTTTAAATTGTTTTCTATTGCACCCAATATCTCCCCTTGATCACTTTATCCTCTTCTTCTTTCTCTTCCTCAATGCGCGCTTTGGCCATTTGGCGCAGCTGCGCCAAATTAGATTCATCCAGCTCCTTAGAACGACCAGACAAATATTCTGGCGTGTTTTTTTTCGGGTCCTCTATTACTTCTGCCAGCAAAACATCCAAGATCGCCCCGATCTTCGGCCCAGGCTTTGTCTTTAATATTTCCATCAGGTCATTACCGTTGATCTTTAACGCTTTGACTGAAATCGGGTCTTTTTGCACCCGATCCACCATATATTGAAAATGGCGCAAACGGTAGGGCTGAGCTTTGGGCACGCCCGAGCCCAAGCGGTCCGCCACGCGCAAAGCAATGAGGTCATCAATATTCTCCGGCCCAACGCGCGCCAGTAAGCGCCGCACCGCGGCTGGCGTCACTACGCCCACATCATAAACGAACATATGATGACGAATTAAATTCGCCACCCGCTCAATGGTTTCATTATCAAAACGCAACTGTTCTAAAATTCTCGCCGCGGCTCGCGCGCCCATAATGTCGTGGTTATAGAACGTTGCCTCCTCTCCCTCTCCCCTCTTGGCCTGAGGTTTGGCCACGTCGTGGAGCAACGCGGCCAGGCGCACGACCAAATTATATTTTTTTCTTGCCCCGTTAAATTCCGTTCCAGACAATTTAACGGGGTGAACCGCGAATTTCAACGAAAAAATTCCGTGTTCAAAAATAGAATAGATATGATGCTTGTTTTGCGCCACGCCAACGCCTTTTACTAATTCAGGAATAATATACTGCAACAACCCTAATTCCTGCAGCAATAAAATTCCTTCGTCGGGCTTATCACTCATAATTATTTTAACAAATTCATCGCGGACCCTTTCCTTGGCAATGGCCTTGAGAGAGGCGGAATTTTTCTTTATCGCTTCTTGAGTTTTTGGTTCAAT
>CAZOGP010000045.1:5284-6518 GCA_964579775.1 uncultured Candidatus Saccharibacteria bacterium
TGCCCGCAGCAGGCGCAAAGCATCTTCGTTAAAACGTTTATCTGCTTCGCCGACAGCGCGAATTAGGCCTTTTTCTAGGTCTTTCTGGCCATCAAAAGGGTCTATTATTTCTGGAGCTTGCTTTAAAGCGTTTGTCCCGAGCGTAGTCAAGGGAAGTCGAAGGGCCATCGCGTTAATTGTAAAATCACGCCGCGCCAGATCTTCTAGCAAGTTCGGCGTGAAACGGACAGAGTCCGGATGCCGCTTATCAGTATATTTCTCATCTACGCGATAGGTTGTTACTTCTACGAACTCAATATCACACGATGCTGACTCACTATTTTTGTCATTCTGAGCGGAGCGCGAGCGTAGCGAAGAATCTTTCTTAGATCCTTCGTCGCCATGCTCCTCGGGATGACAACCTTTAATATTTTTTTCACTCGCGGCCTTAACGCTCACCGTCCCAAACTTATTCTCATAAAAACTTTCGGGAAAAACTTGCTGGATTTGTTCTGGCAGAGCATTAGTGGCAACATCCCAGTCCTTGGGCTTGCGGCCCAACAGCAAATCGCGCACGCAACCGCCGACCGCGTACGCCTCAAAGCCCGCCGCCTGTAACTTATCTAAGATATTTTTTACTTCTTGAGGAATGTTCATAATTTCCCTTTTATCTCCTTATCTAATCTCTTAATAAAAGCCTTCATATATAAAGCTCTCTCTGGCAATTTTTTTACCCGTCTTGGTGAACATTCTTTTGGGCAGATGCCGAAGCTTTACCATATATTCGCGATACAAAGTATCGTCCGGCCCATACATTGAAGTCTGATAAATGTCTTTCGCATCGCCATTGTAAAGTCTGGCGCCGACCTTACCGGCAAACAAAAGAGAGCGGCCGACGCCAACAGTGCCAAGAGCATCAATCTTGTCGGCGTCCGACAGCACCTTAGCCTCAATGGTTTTCGGTTTAATATTATTTCTGTAACGGTGCGCCTCGATACAATGTTTTACCCCTTGCACAATACCGCGGCTAAACCTTAACTCCGTCAAAATTTTTGCCGCCTCTTGAGCGCCGGATAAAGCATGGAAAATTTGGCCTTTTTGTTCCATTTCTTCGGTTTTTTTGATGTCATGCAAAAGAGAGGCGATAGCGACAATGCCTAAATTCGCTTTTTCCTCGCGGCCAATAATGAAAGCTATATCACAGACCCGCTTCACGTGGTCCCAGTCATGACACGAATTAGCGCCAACAAAATAT
>CAZOGP010000046.1:0-6258 GCA_964579775.1 uncultured Candidatus Saccharibacteria bacterium
TTTCCAATTTTTTTCTCGCTCCACCGGCGATATCGTCTCTGCTTCTTTCTGTCACTTTTTTATTTTCTGAAGATACCTCAACAAATTCAAAACTGTTCATAAAAAACCACTCCAGCGGGTCTAAAAGCTTTTTGCACAACGGACAGGCGTAATCAACGTTGCCGACTTTAATCGCATTTTTATAATCGTGTCTGCAGATTATTCCGTTATCCCTTTTTGGAAGCATTTTGCTTATATTTTTAGTTTTAATTTTCAATCCGAAATAGCGATTCTTCTTACTTTTTTTTCAAAAACTTCTTCATTTCCCTGTCAAAATCAGAAATATAATTTTTATCTCTGTTCTTTATATATTTCTCAAGCTCCGCCCCGGCCCTTTCCTCTGCCGCTTTCGCGCTCACCGTTCCGGCATTGGCTAATAATTTCTTCTCGCTTAGCCTCAAAAATTCATCCAGTTTGGCAATCCAATTTTTCATGGTCATCGGCCGTTCGTTGGTCGCCTGCAATTCCGCGAAATCAAGATAAAGCGAAACTATAAGATTCAATTGTTTTATCTCTTTCTCGGACAAATAATTCTTGGCAATTTTTATATCATAAGCGGTAATATAATTTCCCTTAAAATTGGTAAGACCCATAAGCGGCTTCTTACTATCTGCTCTTTTGACGATTATCTCCGCCGCCGTGTGTCCATGCACGGCATAATGCATTTTGTTTTGCACCGTGGCGAAAAATTGCTTGGTGACCTCAACGTCTTTTTTATAATCAACGCTGGTCGCGTAAATATCCGTCACTTTTTGGTAAAAATTCCGCTCGCTGGAACGGATGTCACGGATTCGCTGTAAAAGTTCTTCAAAATAACGCGCCCGGTTGCCGCCTTGCTTTAATCTTTCGTCGTCCAGGACAAAACCTTTAACGATATATTCTTTCAATTTCTGCGTCGCCCAAATGCGAAACTGCGTTCCCCGCAGAGAATTTACCCGATAACCGACAGAAATAATCGCGTCAAGATTATAAATTTTTATCGGCCTTTTTATCGTGCGATTTCCTTCTTGTCGAACTACTAAAGATTCCTTAGCAGTTGCTTTTTCGCTTAATTCACCGCTTTCAATCACATTTTGCAAGTGAAAAATGATGTTTTCTACGCTACAATCAAAAAGCCCTGCCATCTGTTTTTGAGAAAGCCAAACAGTTTCATTCTCTAACTTTACCTCAATTTTTGCTTTGCCGTCTTCGGTCTTATAAATAATAATTCTATTGCCTTCATTTTTCATAGAAAGATTATTTTGTCATATTTTATTCCAAGATCTTGCTCGCCAAATTTTCCAGGTCTTTTTTATCTTCAAATTCCACCAGCAGCCGGCCGCCCAGGCCGCTTTTTTTAATTTGCACTTTCTTGCCCAAAAATAGTTCCAGGCGCTGGGCTAATTTTTTCATTTCAGGGTCAAAGGCCACTTTGCGCTTATGGCCTTGGACGTAAATTTCCCGCGCCCGCTGTTCAATTTGCCGCACGGATAGATTATTGGTAAAAATTTCATCAAATAAGGCTTTCTGCGCGGCCGGATTTTTAACGCCGGCGATGGTGCGGGCGTGGCCCTCGGTAATGTGACCCTGACTTAAACTTTTCTGCACCTCTTCGGGCAGATTCAACAAGCGCATGGAATTAGAAACATACTCGCGGCTCTTGCCGATCTTTTTGCCGATCTCCTCATGCGTCAAGTCAAAATCCTCCTGCAGCTGCTTGAACCCCTTGGCGCGCTCTAAAGCGTTCAAATCGGTCCGCTGGATATTTTCCACTAACGCCAATTCCAGTTTTTGCTGGTCGGTGGAATCACGCACGATCGCCGGAATGTGCGGCAAGCCAACCATCTTAGCCGCGGCTAATCTCCGGTGGCCGGCCACTAATTGGTACTCCACCTGCTGACCCCGGTCCATATCCTTGACTAGCTTTGTCACAATTATCGGCTGCAACACCCCATGCTGCTTGACCGAAGCCGCCAGATCCTTCAAAGAATCATCATCCATGACAAAGCGCGGCTGATACGGATTGTCTTTTATCCGCCCCACCTCAATATCAAAAATGCTTTCCTTGCGTGAGCGCAGAGGCTCGGAGAGCTTGGGGTAATCCACTTCCGTTGCTTTTTGTCTGACAGGAATTAATGATTGAAGGCCTCGGCCAAGTTTAGTCATGGGTTCAATTTAACATTAAAACATCCTAACATTTTAACACAATACAGAATACAAATTTTTTATGTTTTAATGTTAAAATGTTAACATGTTAAAATGACTTATTATTCTTTATCTAATCTGATTACTTCCTCCGCTAATTGCCTATATGCGCTGCCGCCGGGCGAAGCGGGTTCGTATTGAAAAATTGTTTTGCCAAAACTTGGCGCCTCGGCCAAGCGGACACACCGGGGAATTACCGCTTCAAAAACATAACCGGGAAAATGTAAGCGAATTTCTTTGGCCACCTGGCGTGATAATTTATTGCGTTTGTCGTGCATGGTCAGCAAGGCCCCTTTAATGCGCAGATCGCGTCCCAAATTATCCTGAATTAAATTAACGGTTTTTAAAAGCTGGCCCAACCCTTCCAGAGCGTAATATTCACATTGCACAGGCACGATAATTTCATCCGCCGCGGTCAGACCATTGATCGTCAAGAGGCCGAGGCTCGGCGGACAATCAATAATAATATAATCGTAATTCGTGCGGACGCGATGCAAGAGATTATACAGCTTGAATTCCCGCTCGGGCAGATTGACCAGCTCAATGGCGGCGCCAGCCAAGTCTCCGCCGGCCGGCGCCAGATCATAGCCAAAAAGGTTGGTCTTGCGGATTATATCCTCCGGAAGAATATCGTCAATCAAAGTGTGATAAAGATTTTTTTCCAGGGCTTCTGGCTCAAAACCCAGACCGCTGGTCGCGTTAGCTTGCGGGTCCAGATCCACGACCAAAACGTATTTCCCGAGCGCCACCAAAAAAGCCGCCAGGTTCGTGGCTGTTGTTGTTTTGCCTGTCCCGCCCTTTTGGTTAACGATGCTGATAATTTTTGCCATCTTTTCTCCCAGACATCTGATGTCCCAAATATTAAAAATCCCGCATTCCGGACATCGGATGTCAAAATATTGAAATTAAATGGTCTGCTATTCCTTATTCTACACTAAAATCCAAATTGACAAAAGGGCGCCTGAAGTCTAAAATATACACAAATAAGCCGGGGTGGTGAAATTGGGATACACGTGGCACTCAAAATGCCATGGGCGCAAGCCCGTGGGAGTTCAACTCTCCCCCTCGGCACACCATAATATACACTATGAAAGTTTTACCCCGTTAATTTGCGTAGCAAATTTTTACGAGGCGAGTCTCTCCCTCGGCACCAAAAAAACGCCTTCATTACAAGGCGTTTTTTATTTTTATTATTTTACCGTCTCTGCTCGTTTCAGATCCTTCAAAACCTTCCAATAATCTGGGTCGTTTATCCTATTATTAATAGCAGTCTTGCTATTTTTCATTTTACTTATATTTTTTAATTCTGAATTATTATTTTTATTTTGGAAAATAAATTCAAACTGATAATCTTTATCAAATAAAGATTCTTCTCCCGCTCCGATTTTTTTCTTTATAATCGACAAAAAATCTTTATTTATTTCATATCCGATAGAATTGCGCTTCAAATTCTTGGCGACTAAAGTAGTCGTACCACTACCCAAAAACGGATCCAAAACTGTTTCATTCACGAAACTAAACATTCTTATCAATCTTTTAGGCAATTCCTCGGGAAACATGGCGGCGTGATCTTTTTGTTTTTCACCGGCAAAATTCCAGTGTCCGGTAAAATATTTACGCCATTCTTCATTTGACATTTTAGATGCCGCCTTCGCCTCCACTGAAACATTATTGGGTGACTTGCCTAATTTTTTGAACAAAAGAATAAACTCGTAGTCAATCTCTATCAATCCGTTCCTAGGATAAGGAAAAGAGCCCATAACCGAAGCACCACCAGTTGTATTCATGGTTGTTTTCTTTTGCCAAATTATAGCGCCCATGTAATCGAAACCGATTGACTCGCAAAATCTGATAATTTCCTCTCTGATTGGAATAATTTTATAACGCCCGTATGTAACAGCTCTAGTAAATTGATCTCCGATATTAACGCATAAACGACAACCTGGATATAAAACCCGATAACACTCTGCCCAAACTTGGTTAAGATTATCTACGTATTCTTCGTAACTATCATTAAATCCTATCTGATCCTTGCTCCCATAATCCTTTATCTGCCAATAGGGTGGCGAAGTGACAATCAAATGAACCGATTCGTTTTTAATCTCGGTCGCCTTACGGGAATCGCCAATTATTATTTTATGATTTGTTAACATATTTTTACTCCAAAATATCATCAGCCTCTATTTCCAGTCCAGATTTTGTCTTATTATAAAAAATTATTTTAGTCTTTATTTCTTCAGCTAACGCTTTTTTACTTTTATAAGATATCGGCTTTATAGAAACGGGCATCTCTCCGATAAAACCGTCTATGCCTAATGATTCTTCTTTTGGAAGGGCTAATCTATAATTTGTATTTTTAATTTCCGCCACTTTTTTCAAAATAGCTTCTTGAAACCTTAACCCGATAAAGGTTTTTTCCAAAACCAAATCTTCCACCCATTCTTTAAGCAATGTTTTATCTATTAATTTTATGGCCGTTTTAAGTTTTTCTACCATTTCACCAATTTTTTCCGTGGCGTTGGCAATAGCTTGAGGGTACTTTTTCAAATACCAATTTTTCCATCCTTGATAATTTTTCTCCGGACATTCTTTGATAAGCTCCGATAACTGACCGACTACTCGCGGCCTTGTACCTTGAGCATTTTGATTGGCTAAATTCATTAATTGGGTCGTATATTTAGGAAAATCCTTCTTTTCGCCTATAAGCTCCCTAATTAATTCTTCATTTTTTATCTTTATCATAAAACATTCTTAATTGATGTTATTTTAGCATATATTTTAACAACGAGCCATCCGGAAAAAATGCCGACGAGCGCGCCGGCCAGAATGTCTAAGGGGTAATGAACGCCAACATAAACGCGGGCGATAGAAATTAAAGTTGCCGCCGCAAAAAGCCACTGGCCGGCGCGGCGATTAAAAAAATACGTGGCCATGGCCAGCGCGAAAAAGAATGCGGCGTGGCCCGACGGAAACGAGCCGGTATTTTCGTGAGCTAACAAAGAGTTTACCGCGTGGTCAATGAACGGCCGCGGCCGAAACCACAGCCAGTGGATAATTTCCGTTAAAACCAACCGTGACAAAATCACCGCGCCGATTGCCACTCCCGCCGCCCATAAATTTTTTATTCGCTCTTCCCGACTTTTTCGCCAAAACCAAAATATCAATAATCCCGCGCCCATGACGTATTGTAAATAGCTGGCCAAAAAAATCCCCAGCCAATCCAGCGCTGGCCAATGCCCGGTCAGATTATTGATAAATTGAAAAATAGTATAATCTAAATTGACCAAATTATTGGTCATCCCGAACGAAGTGAGGGATCTCTCGCGTATGCGAGCCGCATGCCTCACAACGCCCATTCGGGCGAGATTCCTCGCTACGCTCGGAACGACAAAAAAGCTAAACGGACAGTATCTCCAATAACTTCTTTTTGTCCACCGGCCCGATGCGCGTGATCTTGGGCTTGGCTTTGCTTAAGTCCAGCACGGTGGACGGCTCGCAGCATTTCAAGTCCCCCGCGTCCAAGATCAAGTCCGGCTTTAAGAAATTATTCTCAAAATATTTTAAAACTTCACTGATCTTATTGGTTGATGTCCGGCCCGCCATATTAGCGCTCGTCGCCACGTAAGGCCGCCCCATATTCTCCGATAAAAGATGCGTCAATTTATAATCGGGCACCCGCAAACCGATGGTCTGCTCTTTGGCGGTTAAAATTTCCGGCAATTTATATTTTTTCCATAAAACCACCGTGACCGCGCCCGGCCAGATCATATTCAGCGCTTTTTCCAGGCGCCGGTCAATGGACGCTACTTTTTTGGCCATCTCAATATCGCGCACGATTATGGCCAGGGGATTGGTTTCTTTGCGATTTTTTATCTTAAAAATCTTCTTTACGGCGTATTCATTGGTCGCGTCGCACCCCAAACCATAGACCGTGTCGGTCGGAAAAACCACCGTGCCGCCAGATAACATGACCTTGGCCGCCTCAATAATCGCCTCTTCCGACTCTCTTAAATTTTCCGGATTGACCTTTAAAAT
>CAZOGP010000047.1:0-6126 GCA_964579775.1 uncultured Candidatus Saccharibacteria bacterium
CTCCTTTCTAACTGAACCAGAGTTTAGTTAAAGAGTCAGAAACAACGAGAAGAACTAGGCACTATATATATTATAGCAAGCTTTAATATCGCTGTCAATAGTAGCTTAAAATTTGTAAAAAAGGTATAATTTATAAATGAAAAACTACGCTTCAGCGCGGGCCGGCCGGGGCAAAACAGCGTATCGCACGCCCAGCGTCTTTAGGTATCAAAAGTGTCGGAAAGTTGATAAAATAAAATGTCGGAGTAGTCGCAAATATATTAATCTAAAATAATAAATAAACGAATAAATTTAACTCCTCCTAACCTCCTCTTTAAAAAAGAGGAGGGGTTCCCCTCTCTTTTATGAAAGAGAGGGCCGGGGTGAATTATATTTATTCGTAACTGGCGGTAATTCGTAATTTATAGGAAATCATGAAACTATATTTTCACGGCGGGGCCAGGGCGGTGACTGGCGTTAACTATTTATTGGAAACCAAACAGGCCAAAGTTTTGGTTGATTGCGGTTTGTTCCAGGGGCCCAAAGACCTGGAAGCCAGAAATTCGCAGCCCTTCGCCTACGACGCCAAAGAGATTGACGCGGTAATTATCACTCATTCCCACCTTGACCACGTGGGTCGTTTGCCCCAGCTCATTGCTGCCGGCTTTGAAGGCAAGATTTTCGCCACGCCGCCGGCCGTAGATTTTACGCGCTTAATTCTGGAGGATAGCGTGCGCGTATTGGCGGAAAAGGCCCAGCACGCGGGGGTGGTGCCGTTGTTTTCGCAAGAAGAGGTGAATGAAGTGATGTCGCGTTTTGTGGCAGTGGATTATTATAAAAAAACCCAGGCGGCCAAAGGAGTGGAGTTCACGTTCCACGACGCCGGCCATATTCTGGGCTCGGCGATAATCGAGGTGGATGCGGACGACCCGCCTTCGCCAGGTGGCTCCGGACGGGCAAGTAAAAAAATAGTTTTTTCGGGGGATCTCGGCCATCCGCCAGCGCCTTTGCTACGGGCGCCGGATTATTTGACGAGCGCGGATTATGTTCTGGTGGAATCAACGTATGGCGATACCAACCACGAAACGCCCCAGCAAGCCGAGGAGCTGGTGGAAAACGTCATTGAAGATACGATCTCGCGCGGCGGAATATTGATGATCCCGAGTTTTGCCATGGAGCGCACCCAGCAGTTGCTTTATCATATTAACGACTTGATTGAGCACAAGCGCATCCCGGCCGTGCCGGTCTATATTGATAGTCCCCTGGCCACTCATATCACCGAAGTTTATAAAAAATACCCGCAGTATTATAATAAATTGGCGGTGGCGGAAATCGATTCGGGGGATGATGTTTTTAATTTTCCGGGACTGCGTTTCACGGTTTCGGCCAAAGAATCAAAAGAGATAAATGATTCGTCTTCCCCTAAAGTCATTATCGCTGGTTCGGGCATGAGCCAGGGTGGCCGCATCGTGCACCACGAAGTGCGGTATTTGGGTGACCCGAAAAATACGTTGCTGATGGTCGGCTATCAAGCCGAAGGAACTTTGGGGCGGAGATTAGCCGAGGGCGCCAAAAAAGTTGAGATATTAGACCAGGAAATTACGGTGCGGGCAAAAATCGAAAAAATTTCCGGCTACTCGGCCCACGCGGACCAATTCTATCTGATGGACTGGGTAAAAAGCTTTACTAAGCCCGGTTTCGCTAACGGCGACGGCCAGGAACGCGAATTGAAAAAAGTTTTCGTGGTCCAGGGCGAAGTCAAGCCGGCCACCGCGCTGGCCAGCCTCATCCGGGATGAGCTGGGTGTTGAAACAGTAGTGCCAGAGATAGGGGAAGCGGCGGAATTATAAAAATGGACTAAACAATATTTTTAATTTAAAATAAGGCTATGGAAGAAATTGCCAAGAGCTATCTAAAATATAAGATCTGCGTTTCGGGCGCGGCCCGGACCGATTGCTGTTCGCCTGACGCCATGGATAAAACCAAGGAACTTGGACGCCAGATCGTGCGCCAGGGCGGTATCGTATTAACCGGCGCCACCACCGGCGCGCCGTATTGGGCGGCCATTGGCGCCAAGGAAGAGGGCGGTATTTCTCTTGGCTTCTCACCCGCGGCCTCGGAAGTCGCGCACGTTAAAACTTACCATTTGCCCATCGATTATTTTGACATGATCGTCTATACCGGTTTTGACTATTCCGGCCGGAATTTGATCCTAACCCGGGCTTCCGACGCCGTGATTTTAATTTGCGGGCGGTTGGGCACGCTGAACGAATTTACCATTGCCTTTGAGGATAAAAAACCCATCGGCATCTTGACGGGCACGGGCGGCATGGCCGATGAGATCAAAGAGATCGTGGCTAAGGGCAACCGCGGGGCCGGGAAAATAGTCTATGATGACGATCCCAAAAAATTAGTGGCTAGGCTGATAGAGATCATTAAGGAAGAAAAAAATATTAAGGTTGGCTTCGCGCCGGGCAAGGGGGGAGGAGAATAAACAGAAAATTTCTAAATCCTAATTTCTAATTTCTAAACAAATTCCAAGGACCAAATCATAAATTCTAAACCGTTTGAGATTTGAAATTTTGTGGCTTGGATATTGTTTAGAATTTAGTATTTTGATTTTGGGATTTATTTTAAGAGAGGAGGTGAGCAAATTATGGCGGAAGAAAAATTGATCGGCAAGATTTCCCACTATTTTGGTGCTATAAGCGTGGGTATTATTGAGTTGGCGGATAATTTTAAAGTGGGAGAGAAAATTCACATCAAGGGCTCCAGCACCGATTTTGAGCAAACGGTCAGTTCCATGCAGATCGACCGGAAAGATATCAGTGAGGCTAAACCAGGCGATGCGATCGGCGTGAAAGTGGAACAAAAAGTCAGGGAGGGGGACATGGTCTATAAGGTTTCATAAAATAATGACAGAACCAGATTTAAATCAAGCACCAACCGAACAGAAGTTGGTTATTTCGTCAAAGAAAAAATGGCTGTGGCTGGGAATTTTAGTGGCCGCCGTCAATCCAGTTTTCGCGGGACTCATCATGGGCGCGGTTTATTTGAGTGAGCCCGAATTGCAAAAAGAAGGGCGCGTTGTCGCGGCTATCGCGATCTTGTGGGGCGCGGCTTTATTTTATTTGATCAGTAAGAATTTAACGGTTAATCCCTTCGCGTTGTAGTTTGGCTATGCCGAAATTTTTTAAAAACTATCAATTGGTTTGCGCGGTCGCCGTCTTGATCGGGACCATCGCGGGGGCCGGAACGTTCGGCCTTCCTTTTGTTATGGCGCAAAGCGGCTGGGGGCTTGGGCTTTTTTATTTGATAATTTTAACTGGCGTGGTGTTGCTTATTCACCTGGCCTACGGCGAGGTGGTATTGCGGACGGGCCAGGCGCATTGCTTGGTTGGCTACGCGGGGCAGTATCTTGGGCCGCGGGCCAAGATCTTTACCACCCTGGTCGCTTTCGTTGAATACTACGGCTCGCTCCTGGCGTATATTATCTTGGGTGGCGAATTTTTGCGGATAATTTTTAGCCGTTTCTTTGGCGGCTCAGCTGATGCTTGGGTGCTGGTTTTTTTTATTCTGGCCGCGCTGGCGGTCGGCGGCGGCTTAAAACTGGTTTCCGGTAGCGAGCTTTTAATGACGCTGGCACTAGTGGGGACGGTGATAATTTTAGTTGTTAAAAGCTGGCCGTTGGTCAACGCGCAAAATTTTATTACGATAAATTGGTCAAATTGGCTTCTGCCTTATGGCGTGGTGCTCTTCGCTTTGTCCGGCTCCGTGGCCGTGCCGGAGATGAGGCAAATTTTAAAAGGGCAGGAAAGAAAACTGAAGACCGCGATCTTTTGGGGGACTATAATTTCAGCCGTTGTCTATCTGATTTTTACCTGGGCGGTGGTGGGCGTGTCAGGACCGGCCACCAGCGAGGAGGCGATTTTAGGTCTGGTGCCGCATCTTGGCGGCTGGGTGGTGCAAATTGGCGCGATCTTCGGGGTGCTGACGGTTTTTACTTCTTTCATCATCATCGGGCTTAATCTAAAGAATACTTATATTGAGGATTATAATTTACGCGGCGGCCTGGCGTTCTTTTTAACCTGCCTTATTCCGCTGGCCGCTTATCTTTTAGGAATTAAGAGTTTTATTTTGGTCATCGGTTTTGTGGGCGCGGTCGCCGCGGGGCTGGACGGGATTTTAACAGTAGCGATCTATCTAAAGGCTGAAAAAACTGGTGACCGGCGGCCGGAATACGCTTTGCGCGGTGCTCGCCTCTTGAGGCTAGGTTTGGTTTTTATTTTCGCTCTGGGGCTGGGCACAACCCTGATTTCTTTTTTCAACAAGTAGGCGGATGAAATATTTTTTAATAAAAACAGAAAAAGCGTTATTTTATTTTTTAGCCTTTGCCGCTTTTTGGCAGCTGCGCCTTGTCTGGGTGCCGGGAGAAAAAGTATTTAATGAATGGACCGCATTTTCTCTTTACGCCACGGACATTATTATCGCGGCGATTTTTATTTTGTGGTTGGGGCGCGTAAAATGTAAAAGACGCTTGGCTCAAAATCCTTCCCCACCCTCCCTAAAGGGAGGCTGTAAAATCGGTTCCCCTCCTTTAGGAGGGGCTAAGGGAGATTTTTTTTACGAAAATATTACTTTAGGCCTATTTTTATTATTTTGCGCCCTGTCGTTATTCACGGCTTTTGATAAGGTGCTAGCCGGATACCGATTTATAAAATTACTGGAATTCGTTGGCCTTTATTTTTATGTCCGTTATAATTTTGCCGGATTTTACGGTCTTAAAAGATTTTGGCAATGGTTTGTCGCTGGCGCCCTGTCGCAGAGCGTGGTGGCTATCGCGCAATTTTTGACGCAAAAGTCGCTGGGCCTTAAATTTTTCGCCGAAAGCCCGCTGGCGTCAAGCTTTGATGGCGTAGCAAAAATTATCGTTGATGGTCAAAAGTTTATCCGCGCTTATGGTCTGGTGCCGCATCC
Source organism: uncultured Candidatus Saccharibacteria bacterium (assembly GCA_964579775.1). GTDB lineage: Bacteria > Patescibacteriota > Minisyncoccia > Portnoybacterales > GWB1-42-6 > UBA8475. The sequence continues at coordinate 4,957 of CAZOGP010000047.1, forward strand.
CAATATTCTGGCGGCGATGCTGGTGGTAGCGCTTTTTGGGCTGGTCTGGCTGGTTATTTTTCGTCATTCTGACCCCGCCGTGGCGGGGGAAGAATCTCGCGGGAGCGTAGCGACCCGCACAGCAGATCCCGCGGCCTCGACTTCGCTCGGCCTCAGGATGACAATAAAAAATACTCTTTTTATTGTCATTTTTGTCTTGTTATCTGTCGCCCTCTTTTTCACCTTTTCTCGCGGCGTGATTGTTGTTGGTGGAGTTTTATTTTTAGTGTGGCTAGCGTATCTTTGGCGGCAGTGTGAAAATCGGCGGATAGTTTTTAGTATTTTTTTGCTATTCGCTATTTGCTATTCGCTATCGGCTATTATTTACTGGCCCTATGTTTCCGCTCGCTACGATTTAACCGCTTTACCGGAAAGCCAATCGGTCAATTTAAGATTCTTCTATGATCAGGCGGCGCTGGATTTTGTAAAAACAAATCCGTGGCTTGGTGTCGGCCAGGGAAATTTTACCGTGGCTTTGCGCGAGGTCCTGGTTTTACCTGGTTGGCAATATCAGCCCGCGCATAATATTTATTTGTTGGCCGCAGCCGAAACCGGGCTTTTAAGTTTGCTTGCTTTTTTGGTGCTTTTAATCTTAACTATAAGAAGCGCTTGGCGACGGATAAAAGAATCGTCCGTAAGTTGTTTATTACTAATTGTATTTTTTTTATTGTTAATTGGATCTTTCGACCACTTTTTATGGGATCTGCAGCAAGGCCAGATTTTATTTTGGCTGATGCTGGGATTATTGGCGGGCTCTCGCCCTCGTAGTTCCCGCCTTCGCTCAAATTACATTTGAGCTTCGGACGGGCAAGTAGTTTATTTAACAAGATACTTGCCTATCGAAGCTCCGATGAGAGTCGGAGCGTAGTTGGGCCCTCGTAGTTCAATGGATAGAACGCAAGCCTCCGAAGCCTGAGATACAGGTTCGACTCCTGTCGAGGGCACCAGTATCAAACTTTCAGATTTTTTCCCGACCAATTCGGCGGCGCGTTGCGCCGCAAAGTATGGCAGGACAGGGTTTCCGCGCGCTTCGCGCGCGGCCAAGCGGAGGTTCGAGCCAAAGATTTCTTTGGCAGCAACCTTTTTCTCTAAAAGGTTGCTATCCCTTGCGATTTTGACGAGGTTTGTAGC
>CAZOGP010000048.1:0-5682 GCA_964579775.1 uncultured Candidatus Saccharibacteria bacterium
TAGGTTTGTTCTGGCGTTACGCGCGTGGGGACATCGGCATACCTAATTTGCGGAAAAAGCTTGTTCAGCTCCTCCTGCGTGTAAGCCCGCCAAGGGAACTTGGACTCGGCCAAACCCAGACTGATCATGGCTTGCCTTTGCGGCCACCAGGTTTTGTAAAAATACCAGCCGCCCAAAATCGCGGCCAAAACTACTAATATTATGATCACCCATAAAATTTTTTTCTTCATATATCTACTTTTTAAATTATTATTTTTAAAAAATATAAGGTGTAAAGCCTTATATTTTGCCTTCACTCGGACAATATGTTCCGCAGAACGCATTGTCCTCATTAGACAAAATAAACCAACCCTTAAAAATAAGAGCTGGTTATGACCGAGATTCCTGTTTTTAGTATAAAGAGTCTCACCCGACCCGTCAAATCACCTAATGTGGATAACTATGCCTTATTCTAATGTTCTCAAGAACTTGAGAATAACAACGCCCCGGTCGGAAAGCTTATGCTGGACACTCGCGCCTTGATTTCGCTTTAGAACCAAGCCAGCGATGGCCAAACGCCGAATATGCTCGGAGATAGTGCGAAAATCCACCTTCAAACTGGCGGCCACCTGCGCCACCGAAAGCTCCGGTTCCTTCGCCAATAAATCCAGTATTTCTATACGCCGGTGATTCGCAAATCCCCTGGTTAATCTTTCCAGCTGCCTAAAACTTTTTTCTTCTTTTTTCATATATGATTAACCGTAGTTTCTTATTCTCATGTTCTCAAGAACATGAGAATAACGCCTAGAAATAATCTTTCCGGGCACGACAGACTATGCGGCTAATTTGTTATCTCCACTTTCCCGCTTCCGGGCTTCCGCCTCCAGAGATTGAACACCTTTTTCGGCCGCTTTCGCTTTTATCATCGCATCGACTCTCTCCATTCTTTTTTGCAATTCCTCGACCGCTTTGGGCCCGCCTTCTTTTTTCGCTTTCTCGATTTCTTCAGGCAAAGCAACTACTTTAGGCTCGTTATTGACCGGCATTTTTTCAAATTTAAACATAATTTTGATTTATTAATTATTTCTTTAAAATATTCCTTTTGCCGTTTAATTCTGCTCTAAATTTTCGTATTTTTTATTTCTTCCTCCAGTAGCATCCTGGCTTCTTTATCAAATAAGCTCCTGACAGCGTTTTGGCGCGGGCAATGACAAATCGTAAATTCTCTTCCGGTTGGCCAGGCAAGTCAATTTTTTCCGGATTTTCCAACAGCTGACTGTAATATTTAACTATCGCTATATCCGCTGACAACTTTTCTGTTGGTGGCGCCGCTTCTATTTTTTCTGCCGGTTGCGGCGCGGTATCGAGATTAGTTTCTTTCATGGTTTTATTATCTTTTCAATATAATTGGTTCGCTCGGTCAGAGTGAAAATAAATTTTCACTTTTCCCTCGCTACCAATTATAATAGCTCCCCCTGCTTGGCATCAAGCGCCTGATTGACCAGGCGATCGGCCTCTTTATTCTCTTCGCGCGGGATAGCCACAAACTTAATCGGGCCAAAATCCAGCATTAAATTCCAAACCTGCAGGAATAATTTCTGGAGATTGGGCTCCTCGATTTTATATTTATGGTTCAGCTGGCTGACAATAAGTTCTGAATCCATGCGCACTTCCAGCGACGATTTTTTCATCTCGTCCTTGCCGAAAACCTGCTTCAATTTTTTCAGGCCAAAAATCAGCGCCTGGTATTCGGCTTCATTATTGGTCGTCTCCCCTATTCCCTCGCCGTATTTTTTCAACGCCTGGCCTTTGTCATCGCAGATAACCACCCCAATGGCCGCCTCCCCCGGATTGCCGCGCGAGCCGCCATCGGTGTATAAAATATATTTCATAATTTTTAATTTTAATTTTTCTTTAAATCAACGATCTTAAGCTGCAGATTCCGTGTGCCGTTCCACTCATCAGCTATCAATTCACCCACAATATCAATTTTATCGCCGTACGATAAATTTTCATTACCGTTTTTTGCCAGGCCGAAACCAATGGCTTTAAAAATTTTCCCCGGCAATTGTTCGTTCTTTAATTCTAATTTCAGATGTTTTGAGCCATTGCCGACAATTCGCACCGAAACTATCTCCATATTTTCAAGAAGCCAAAGCGGCCGCTCGTTGGCCTCGCCGAACGGCTCAAATTTTTCCAGATTATCAAACAATTCCCAGTTGATATCTTGCGGCGCCAGTTCCTGATCAATCTCCAAAACCGGCGTTAAATCTTTTCCCTTCAATTCTTGTCGGGCAATTTGATTAATTTTAGTTTTAAAAGCTTCAAAATTTTTAACTTCAATCTCCAGCCCGGCCGCGCCAATATGGCCGCCAAATTCAACCAACAAAGGCGCGCATTGGCCAATGGCTTTGATAAGATTAAAACCCTCCACGCTGCGAGCTGAACCGCGCCAGCGAGCCGGCCCCGCCCCGTTAGCCGCCGAAAAAACAAAAGTTGGCCGGTTGTAGCGATCGGCGATCTTGCCCGCAACCAAACCGATAACGCCTGGCGACCAACTGGCATCGCTGGCAATTATCACGGAATTGGCTTTATCGTTCAAAATATCTTTTATCCGTCGCTCAATTTCCGTCACGATATCATCCGTGATCTTCTGGCGCTGACGATTATGGTCATTGATCTTTTGCGCCATTTCTCGCGCCTTGGTTCTGTCCTGGGTCAGGAGCAAACTCACAGCCAAATCGGCGTGATCAATACGGCCAGCCGCGTTGAGCCGCGGCGCCAGCACAAAGCCCAAAGAATAAGTATCCAAGTTGGTTTTTAATTTTTCTTCCTCAAAGATCGGGTTTAACCGCGCGATTTTCATTAATTCCTGCAAGCCCACGCGCTGGGTTTGCGCCAAAACTATTAAGCCGTATCTCACCAGCGTCCGGTTCTCGCCCAGCAGCGGCATACAATCGGCCACCGTCCCCAGCGCTACCAGGTCCAGAAGCCATTTTTCCCAGCCCGGTTTTACTTTTTTACTGAAGCTGATCAAGGCCTGCGCAAGTTTAAAGGCCACGCCAACGCCGGCCAGGTTCTTAAAAGGATACTCATCTTTTGCCTGCCATGGATTAATAACAGCTTCGGCCTTAGGAATTTTTTTACCCGGTTGATGGTGATCAGTAATAATAACTTCCAAGCCCAAAGAGTAAGCAAAAGCCACGTCGGCGCTCTCGGAAATCCCGCAGTCCACCGTGACCAGCAGTTTAACTTTTTCTTCTGCCATTTTTTTAATCGCCGTCTGATTCAAACCATAACCTTCCCTCATTCTGTCCGGGACATAAATGCCGCCTGAAACATCAGCCCCTAATTCTTCCAGCGCCGATTTTAAAACCACCGCACCACAAACTCCATCCGCGTCATAATCGCCAAAAATCGCGATTTTCTCTTTCTTTTTTATCGCGCCTTCCAGGCGTTTAACCGCCTTGGCCATGCCCAACATTAAAAAAGGATCGTGCAGATCCCCTTCATAATCCGGATTAAAGAATTCATCTATTTTTTCCTGAGTTATTATCCCCCGCCGGGATAGCAGTTCCAGCACCACGGGATTGTATTCAGGGAATTGTTCGATGAATTCTTCGGAGGCGTTGGGTTTTAGTTTCCACTGCATATTTAAGTAATCGCTAATATACGAATTGGATTTAACTCCTCCTAACCTCCTCTTTAGAAAAAGAGGAGGTATCCCCTCTCTTTTTTAAAGAGAGGGTTGGGGTGAGTTAAATTTTACATCCGTATATTCGTATATTTGTGATTAGTCCAAGGCTTCTACCCCCGGCAATTTTTCTCCGCTCAAAAATTCCATCATCGCCCCGCCGCCGGTGGAGACAAATGAAAATTTATCAATGAACCCGAGTTTTTCCAAAAAAGCCACGGTTTCGCCGCCCCCGACAACCGAATACGCACCCGAAGCCACTATCGCCTGCGCCACCGAAATAGTCCCGCCATCAAAAGATTTAGATTCAAAAAGCCCCATCGGCCCGTTCCAGACCACCATTTTAGCCCGCGCGATAATACCGGCAAACATTTTTTGCGAATCCGGCCCGATATCCAAAATTAACTCTTGCTCCCCCGTGCTACCAACGGCGCCAATGCGGAACGCACCCGTCCCCTCCTGATTTTCACAAAGCACCGCGTCCAGCGGCAAATGAATTTTACTGCTGGTAATTTCCAGATTTTTCAAATCCGGTAAATCAATTGTTTCCGTAAAAGAACGGCCAATAGCTATTCCCTTGGCGTGCAACATGGTGTTGGCCAGCGCGCCACCCAAAATTACATCTTCGGCTTTATTTAAAAAACTCTGAATCAGTTTTATTTTTGTAGAAATTTTTGCCCCACCAATAACCGCGCATAAAGGGTGCTCCGGATTGTCGCGCACGCGCGTTAAGTTGTCAACCTCCTTGGCCAACAGCAGCCCCGCGCCAGAAGGCAAAAATTGGGTGATGGCCGCCACCGAAGCGTGCGTGCGGTGAGAAACACCAAAAGCGTCATTAATATAAACTTCGCCCAGCGCCGCCAGCTGCTTGGCAAAAAACGTGTCATTTTTTTCTTCTTCGGGGTGCCAACGCAAATTTTCCAGCATTAAAATCTCTCCGCTTTTCAGCTCCTGCGCCATTATTTTTATTTCTTCCCCAACGCAATCAGGCGCTAATTTAACTTTTTGGCTTAAAAGTTCGGATAACTTTTCGACAATCGGCTTTAAGCTGAACTTATCTTTATCTTTTGGCCGACCCAAATGAGCCAACAAAATAATTTTGGCGCCCCGCGCTTTCAAATATTGGATGGTCGGCAAGGTGGCACGCAGCCGAAAATCATCCACCACGCGACCAGCCGCGTCCAAAGAGACATTAAAATCAACGCGGACCAAAACGCGTTTTTGCGCAACCTCAATGTCTTTTAGAAATTTCATGATAATTGATAAGTTTATTGGCCGATGCCCTTAACGATTTGATTAAATTCTTTAGCCTCCAGGCTTGAGCCGCCCACCAATAAACCATCCAGGCGCGCCTCGTCAATATAGGCATTGCTGTTTTGATTGTTAACGCTGCCGCCATAAAGAATAGGGATTTTTTCCGCCAAAAAACGGCTATACAACTTAGTGATGGTTTTGCGGATAAACAGTCCGGCGCTTAAAGCACTGTCAGGAGAACAATTATTACCCGTGCCGATCGCCCAAACCGGCTCATAGGCCACAATTATTTCCTTAGCTTGATTGACGTTAAGGCCCGCCAATGCTGCCGTTAACTGGCGCTTCACCACTACGCCCATTTCCTCTCCTTCTTTTTCGCCCACGCATAAAATTATTTTCAGCTTGGCTTTTTGGGCGGCCTTGATCTTCAAATTAATGATCTCATCCGTCTCGCCCATAAATTGGCGGCGTTCGGAATGCCCCAAGATCAGATACTCGGCGCCAGCATCCGCCAGCATTGGAGCCGACAGTTCACCAGTGAAAGCGCCGGAAGCTTCCCAGTGGCAATTTTGCGAGCCGAAGGCGAGTCCGCCGTAGCTCCTACGAGCGGAGGCGGACGCAACTAAAACCGGCAAATAAATCGCCGGCGGGCATACTACCACTTCCGCGTTTTTCGCGGCGCGCGCGCCTTCCTTAATCGCTTCCAATAAAGCCTGCGCTTCCTCGGCTGTTTTAGGGTTCATCTTCCAATTGGC
>CAZOGP010000049.1:0-5479 GCA_964579775.1 uncultured Candidatus Saccharibacteria bacterium
GTTTTCTTTGACAAAGCCGCCATTTTAGACGACAATTTAATCAAGCATGTCTCTAGACCAAATTCTTCTCTGGCTGACTCAATATAAATACTTTGCTCTCTTCCCCTTGGCGGTGGCCGAGGGGCCGGTTATCACCGTTATCGCGGGTTTTTTTTCGTCGCTTAATTATCTGAATTTTTGGCTGGCCTACGCGATAATTATCGCGGGAGACCTGGCCGGCGACACGCTCCACTATCTTATCGGCCGCCTGGGCGGGGAAAGATTTATCGCCCGCTGGGGGCGTTATATCGGCGTCGGCCAAGAACAAGTCTTGTCCCTGGAAAAACAATTCGACAAGCGGGGCGGCCAGCTTTTGTTCATCGGCAAAATGTCCCACGGCATCGGCGGCGCTTTTTTAGTGGCCGCTGGCATAATCAAAATGCCTTTTGACAAATTCATTTTTTCCAATATGCTGGCCACTTTCCTTAAATCGCTCCTGCTCCTGCTCCTTGGCTTTTATTTTGGCCACGCCTTATCAACCATTAATACCTATCTGGAAAGAATCTCTTTGATTGCGCTCGGCGCGGCAATTCTGGCCGCCCTGATATACTTTTTCTATTTCCGCAAGAAAAAAGCGCCAACCCCTTAAAATCATATGCCAGATTCTTACCCGCAAAAAAAATCCCTGGGCACCGCCAACGGCGAAATTTTTTACTGGCTGGATAATTCTTTCCCCGGCCGGCCGTTTGTTATTCTGCTCCACGGCCTTTCTTCTAATCACACGACTTGGCTTAACATAATCAATGTTTTGCGCGCCAACGGTTTTAACAGCCTGGCGCCGGATCTGCGGGGACATGGTCTGTCGGATAAAACTAAAAATAAAAAGCTCTATGATTTAGGTGTTTTTTCCGACGATCTGCAAAACATCTTGGCTAAAGAGCAACTCAACGCCAGCTCGATTGTCGGCTATTCTTTTGGCGGACAGATCGCCCTTGACTATGCGGCCAAGCACCCGGAAAGAGTTGGGGGGCTTGTTCTCATCAGCACAAACACCGCTCCTTTTTTGAAACATCTGCACTTGAATTTTTTCACGCCTCTGGCCGCCGGCTGTTTTGATCTGGCCGCCGCGCTTATGCGCTGGCAGGGACGGAAAAAATACCATTATTATCAGCACGGAAAAAGCGTCGGCTATTGGGATTCGGTCTACGACGGCCTGCGGACCATGCCCATTTCGGTCAATTTTTGGATGTTGGCCCGGGCAGGCAAAGCAGACCTGGAAAGAGCAATGAAACAAATAAAAATCCCCACTATTTTTCTTTACGGCCAAAAAGATACCTTTATTACCCAAAGAGAGATTAAAGAAACCGCCAAAATCATGCCCGGCGCCCAAGTGATGTTTTCAAAAAATCCCAGCCACTATGTGGGCACGAACGCCCAGGACGAAATAATGCAAATAATTTTAAACTTTCTAAAAGAACATGCGCATAGCAATTTTTAGCGACACCTTTCCTCCGCAAACCAACGGTGTGGCGAACGTCGCTTATCAATCAGCGAGGCTTTTAGCCGAATTGGGACACGAGGTTATGGCTTTCACCGTCTCGCAAAACGATCTTTCGGGCCTTATTAAGTCTGAAAATTTAAAAATAGTAAAGCTCCCCTCCTTACCGGCGCTGGTATATCCGGGCGAACGATTTACTATTCCGCTGGGTATTTCACTGCCTTATTTAAGAAAATTCAAACCCGATGTCATTCATATTCACACGCCGCTGCCGGTAGGTTGGGAAGGAATTCTGGCCGCCAAGATATTAAAAATCCCGCTTGTCGGGACACATCATACTTTTTATGATCACTACCTTAAACATATCAAGTTAGACTATGACTGGATGAAAAAATTCTCCTGGAAACTAACCGTTGGCTGCTACAATCTTTGCGATTTGGTTATCAGTCCTTCCCAGCACATGGTAAACGACCTGAAAGAAAAAGGCATCAAACGAAAAACTGGTGTTCTGCGGAATTCCGTTGATATTGATCTGTTCCAGCCGGTTTCCGGCGACGAAGAAAAAAGGCTTATTAAAAAAAGCTTTGGCATTAAAGGAAAATCTGTGGTTTTTATGGGCCGGGTAAGCTATGAAAAAAGCATCGACCAAGTTATTAAAGCTTTTATTCTGATGCTTAAAAAAGACCCTGCGCTGAAATTAATGATAATCGGCGACGGGCCGGAAAAAGAAAAACTGAAAAATTTGGCCAAAGACCTGGGCATCAAAGACAAGGTCATTTTTACCGGGTTCCTCTACAGAGAGGATCTGGCAAAAGCCCTGCAAGCAAACGATGTTTTCCTGACAGCCTGCAAAAATGAAGTTATGCCCCTGGCCATACTTGAAGCCATGGCGGTTGGCTTGCCGTTAGTCCTGGTCAAAGAAAAAGGCTTGGCCGAGCGTACGCTTCTTCAGGAAAATGCCAATGGATTTTTTACAAAAACCGATGACCCGCAGGATATGGCGAAAAAAGCGCTAGCTATACTTTCCAGCGACCGCCTGGCGCACAAATTCGGCCAAAAGTCGCGGCTAATGGCTGAAGAATACTCCAGAGAAAAAATCATCAATTTATTAATTGATTTCTATAAAAATTTATCCGCGTAAAAAATTATATGAAAATATGTTTATACCTGGAATTCTATCATTTTCTTAACGGTTTCTTATACAAAAATATCGGCACGGGATTGCTGTCCTCCTACAAAAACCAAATAAAATCTCTGCGAGCGCTGAATATAGAGTTCACTGAAAAATGGGACAACTCCTGCGATATCCTACAAATCAACACCCCCTGGTTAAGATCGCTCTGGCTGATAAAAAAAGCCCGGCGGCAGGGCAAAAAAGTAATTATCTGGGCGCATGTGGCCGCTGAAGAGCTTCCCGAAGTTTTTCGTTTTGGTAAATTAATTTTCCCGATAGCAAAAAAATACCTGACCTATGCCTACGGCCAGGCGGACTTGGTTTTTTGTCCCAGCGAATACACAAAATCATTAGTGCTCGCTTACGGCCTACCCGAAAATAAATTGGTCGTCCAGTCAAACGGCGTTGATTGCTCCTCTTTTTATCCCGACAGCGGTAAAAGGGAGAGCGCCAGGGCACAACATAATTGCCGACAGTTAGTTGTCGGCACGGTGGGCCTCGTTATTCCCCGGAAAGGCGTGGATAAATTCCTGAATTTGGCCAAAAGCCATCCGGACCAGCAATTTTTATGGTTTGGCAAGATTTACAGCAAATTAATAGTCAAAGGCTTGCCCAAAGAACTGCCAAGCAACGTAAAATTCACCGGCTACGTGAGCGATATCTGCGCGGCTTTCAACGCCATTGATATTTTTGTTTTTCTTTCCTCGGGAGAAAACCAAGGCATGGTTTTACTGGAGGCGGCGGCGGTCGGATTACCAATGGTAGTTCGCGAACTGCCAGCCTACCGAGGCTGGCTGGTCCACAATGAAAATTGCCTGATAGCCAAAGACGAAAAAGAAACCAGCGAATATCTTGATTTGCTGATTAAAGACGGACCCCTGCGCCGACGCTTGAGCGAGGGCGCCAAACTCCTGGCGCAACGGGAAGACATCAAAGCCCTCAACCAAAAATTGCTGGAGACGTATGAAAAGTTGCTGATAAAAAACTAAATCCACCCTAACCCTCCTTTACAAAAGGAGGGAAACGAATCAGACCTTTTATTTCGTAATCCCTCCCTCTCTATTCCTCCCTTTCGTAAAGGGAGGTTAGGAGGGATTTAGTGTCAGAATCTGGATTCCGGCTCTCCGCCACGCTACGGCCGGAATGACAAAATTTTTATTGTACAAAAAAACAACCCCCGCGTTCCCGCGAGGGTTGTTTTTTTGTTGTGCAGACAGAAAGACGCCTGCCCTATGTCATCTTGACGATGGCCATCGCCCAGACAGCGGTCAGCTCTACTGCCGCGATGAAAAAATGCTTTGGCCAGAAACCTTGCTGGACCAATACCCCTTGGACGTTTTGGATAATGAAGAACATCGACAACAAACCGCTCACCCAAAACACCACCACTCCGGGCATTGGCGTAATGATGTACACCAACATGACAGCGACCTGGATTACCATAAACAAATAATGGACCCGGCCGGCCATCGTAACATCCTTCTGCCAATTCTTGTCCTGTCTTCCGCTTTTCTCCCAACTGGCAAAAACATGGCCGAGGTTTTCGTCGTGCCGCCACCACGCTTTATGGATAACCCAAGTGGCGGCTATAGCACAGAAAAAACATAACGGATATTTCCACCACCAACCCGCCATCGGCCACAGGTGCGGCACGACCAGCCCGTTGAACGTGGAAATAAAGAATAAATCCCCGATACTCACCGACCAGTTATTCAGGAAGGACATCGGCAAATGCTGCCAGCGATAACGGCCGTGAAAACTGACCTCCACCTTACGCTCCAGCAATTGCTCCAAACATAACGTCCCCTCTATCTGGGACAAACCCGCCTGTACTAGCCAAACCGCGACCGTCACCCAAAACGCAATCTGTGAAATTCTCATGTCAACCTCCTTTTACCATAAAAATATTCTGTTTTATAAAAACTATCCCTAATCGCTTGATTTTATAGGATACAGCTAGCCACGATTTATGTCAATCTTTTGTATTTCTCCCTCTCCTTTTGGAGGAGAGGGTTGGGGTGAGGTTAATTTAAAAATCCCCCCCTTAATCCCCCTTTTTCAAAGTGGGAAAAATCAGATTCAGCATCACCGGCTCTTTTTAAAAGCTCGGCTGGGTCAGCTTGAATTTTTCCACGAAACCCCAGTCTTTTGTGAAAAAGACTTTCGCCATATCCGCCACGCCGTAAGTGATGAAATAGGCCGCGAAAACATCAATAGAATAGTGAAAATGGCCCAGCAACACCACCACTCCAAAAATAATGGAAACCGCGATAAAAATATACCGGATGGTCTTCTCGCGCCAAAAAATTAAAGCCATCAGGAAGGGCATACCAACATGGCCCGAGAAAAAAAGATCGCCTCCAAAGGTTATCCAGCGGATGGGGTTATCCGAGGGAAGCAAAATTCCTTCCGGAATTATTCCCAAATGTGTGACCGCCATAAACAGCGCGCGGGTCAGCACGAATAGTGCCACGGCCTTAGACACAAAGGGAAAGTATTCCGGTCGGCGCGCGACCAACAACAAAACGCAAATTAGCATTGCGATCGCGCCGTAAATAAAAAACCCGTCTATATCAAAAACGGGTAAAATATCGAGAAAAAAATCGGTCACCGCGTTGCTGGCCAGGCGCGTGGCGTAGAGCCCGGCAACATAGTTGGCAATGAGGCTAACGCCCAAAAAAACTAGCCCTAAAGCCGATGACATAATATACCTCCTGTCAGAAAAAAGTATTTTTAATTTCTCCTTAAAGATCATTCTAATAGCCGATGGACCTTAGAATAATTATAACCTATTTCCCTACCGATTGAACATCCTGCCTGAGCTGAAT
>CAZOGP010000050.1:0-5247 GCA_964579775.1 uncultured Candidatus Saccharibacteria bacterium
TCCCTCCAAAAATGTCGGGACACCGTGCCCGCTCACAAAACTGAGCGTTTCAGAAGATGCTGGCTTCGCTTTGATTTAAAAGAAAGGAAGATTTTTCCCTCTCTTTTACGAAAGAGAGGGTTAGGGTGAGTTATGTTAAAGCTAAAAAAAGGACCGCGTATCGGGTTTGACCCCTAGCGCGGTCTACGGTCTGCGGGTGGTACGATTATTTTTTTGGTTCGGAGAGTTTGAAGGTTGCGCCGCTTTTCCGGAAAGCCTTCCGGAGAATTTCATCGCGTTGTTCGATTGGCCGGTATCGTAAATGGTCGCGAAGCTCGTAGAAAAACCAGATGAATTTCTTATTTTCCGGCTTCTCATCATCTTTAAATCGATGAGCCTTTTGGACAATTTCCGAAAGACTACCAGTGCCCGCTAACAGAATCTTTTCCGCCCTTTCCTTGAATTTTCTCATTGAAGAGCAATCGTCTAGGCTCTCAACAGAGAAGTGGTTTGTCGTTTTAGGTTTGGCTTCATTTATGCGGTTAATTTCTTCTTCCAAAACCCGTGGCCGCACATTAATACCGGATAATTGCCCCTTTTTTGCCAATAAGGCCTCTTGCAAAGAACTCATGAAATTCCTCCTAATGGTAAGGTTATTTATTGAAAAAATCGCGTTTATTTGAGATAATTATTGTATGAGCCCCGTTAGAAGTTTACCGCAATCTTTAAATACCTCGTTAAAAGCCGAAGGCGTGACCGCTTTTTTACTATAGAAATAAAAATATTATGGCTGAACTTTCTAACGGGGTGAATAAAAAGATTGCTATTCGCGCGGTGCTGGGAGTTTTAATTTTTACTGCTTCGTTTTTATCCTGGTCAAGCTTGACCAGCGCGCTGACTGACGGGCCAGATTGGCTGCAAAAGTCCTTGTGGTCTTTGGCCGCTTTTTTGTTTTTAGGCGTTTTTTCCGGCTTGGCGTATCTGATAGAGAGTAAAATGATATTATATTATGGCTTGCCGCCATTGATAATTTTGCCGGCGCTGCTGTTTTTGAAAAATGACCTCATCTCCGGTTTGGTTATGGCTGTCGCGCTGGTCTTTTTGGCCCTGGCGGCGTGGCAGGCGGAATTTGAAAAATCATTGAGAATAGAATTTACCGTCGGCGTTATCCTGAAAAAGAGTTTGGCGCCTTTTGTCACCGCTTTGGCGCTGATCGTCACGGTCTTTTTTTACTTCGCTCCTTTCACGCAGTCTTTGGAGAAAATGGTTGCTATTCCGAGGCCTTTATTCGATGTAATCGCCAGGCCCGCCATGGATATCGCTCTGCCGCTTGTTTTGCCGCCGGGCCAAAGCATAAAAAATTTACCGCCGGAATTTTACCGGCAGCAAGCCGAGCTTTTAGAGAAGCTATATATTTCCATGAACGATGAACTGGCCGCGGCGGGGCAGTCTTTTAAAAAATGGCTGCCGCTGGGAGTTTCTATCAGTTTGTTTTTTAGTTTTAAGATTATTGGCATATTTTTATCTTGGCTGATGCTGGTTGTGGCGTGGCTGGTTTTCCGGTTGCTTTTGCTGGTCGGAATAGTAAAAATAGAGAAAGTGGCGGCGGAGAAAGAAGTGATTATAACTTAATTGTCATTCCGAACGAAGTGAGGAATCTCTCGCGTACGCGAGTGAGTTGCTGGCATTCGCCAGAGATCCCTCGTCGTTTCTCTCATCGGGATGACGCCTAGCGTCAATTTTTTATGTCTGAAGACTATTATAAAATTCTCGGTCTAGCCAAAAATGCCTCGCCTGATGATATTAAGCGGGCGTATCGGAAACTTGCGCAACAGCACCATCCCGATAAAGGCGGTGATCCGGCCAAATTTAAAGAGATAAACGAAGCCTATCAGGTTTTGTCGGACGCGCAGAAAAAATCGCAGTACGACCAGTTCGGCACGACTTTTGAACAGGCACAGGCGCGAGGGAACGCGCGGGGTTTTGAAGGTTTTCGGGATTTTTCGTCGTTTGCCGAAGCGTTTAATTTTGGCCAAGCCGAAGGTAACGGCGGCAGTGGTTTTGAGGATATCTTTGAGGGAATTTTTGGCGGGAGCCGCGGCCGAGGCGCTAGGGGGCAGCGGCGCGGCCAGAATATCGGCGTGGACGCGGAGATTTCTTTGGAAGAAGCGTTTAAAGGCGTGGATAAAGAAATAAATTTGCGTCGGAGCGTTGTTTGTGACCGTTGCTCGGGTCATGGCGCCGAGCAAGGTTCAAAATTAAAAACTTGCCAGACTTGCAAGGGAGCGGGTCAGGTGGAGCAGCGGACTGGCGGCGGATTTTTTTCTTTTTCGCAAGTCGTTATTTGTCCCGAATGCCAGGGGCAAGGCAAAATACCGGAAAAAGTCTGTGCCAAATGCGGCGGCGCCGGCCGGGTGAAAGAGAGTAAAAATTTACGGATAAAGATTCCGGCCGGGATCAGCGACGGCCAAGTCATTTCTTTGGTCGGCCAGGGAGAAGCGGGAGCGCATGGCGCGCCGGCCGGGGATTTATATGTCACGGCGCATGTGCGGTCCGATCCGAGGTTCGCGCGTGAGGGTGATAATTTATTCTATGATCTGCTCATTTCTTTCAGCCAAGCGGCGCTGGGCGACAAAATAGAGGTGCCGACGCTCGGCGGGTGGGTAAACTTGAAAATTCCCGAAGGCATTGAGTCGGGCACGAATATCCGTCTGGACGGCAAGGGAATGCCGCGCTTACAAAGACGGGGTTTTGGTGATATGATAGTAAGAGTAAGGATAAAAACGCCCAAACGTCTGTCGCGGAAAGCCAAGGAGCTGCTGGAAGAGTTGAAGAGAGAGACTGAATAAATAGTTGCTCGGCTACCGGCCTCGAAAAACCGCCGTCGGCTACGCATGCCAGTAGAAAATATGATACCAGCCGCGGCTTGTGTCTCGACGCCTCATCCGTATGGAGCAAACAACGAAGCGGAGGCGTCTGCGGCACATATCTTGGCGGTGGCCTCGCTCCAACTTTTTTATTCGTAATTCGATAAAATTCGTAATTGGTAGGGATTCATGAATTTTTCTTCTCTTAGTTTAAGCAATTTCAGTTTCTCCGGTTCCTGGGACTGGCTGATGATCTTGGTTTTTTTGGCGGTGGCGCTGGTTTATGGTTTGTCCATGGGGCGCAACCGGCTGGTCATCGTGATGCTGGGCGTTTATTTTTCTTTTTTATTGACGCGCGCCATCCCTTGGAAGGAACTCACTTTTTTGGGTCTGAAAGAAGCACCGTCAAGCACCGCCCAGATATTTATTTTCTTGGCGATGGTGCTGGGTTTTTATTTTTTAATTCCGCATTCTTCGTTGCGCCATGCCATGAGGCTGGGCGGGAAAGGAGTGAGCAACTGGTGGCAGGTTCTGATCTTGAGCATATTGCAGATCGGTCTGATCTTGGCAATGGTGATCGTTTTTTTACCGGTTAAGGTGACAGCGGAACTGAGCCCGCTGGCACGACTGGTTTTTGTGGGGCCGCTGGCGCAGTTTTTATGGCTGGTGCTGCCGATTTTGGCTATTATGTTTTTGCGCGGCCGCCAGCAGCAGTATAGTTATGATGAATAATCTATTTCTTTCCCCCTTTGTAAAAGGGCCCGCTTCACTCTCGCGAAGGCGAGGCGAGGGATTAAGGGGGATTTTAAAATCCTCCCTACCCCTCCTTTTGTAAAGGAGGGAATTTATTTTATGCCCAAACTTTCTATTATCGTGCCGGTTTTAAATGAGTCTGAAACAATTCAAGAAGTATTGGAGCGGCTATTGGCTTTGCCCTTGGAGAAAGAGATTGTTGTGGTTGATGATGGTTCAACTGACGGCACAGAAGAAAAGATAAATTATTTTTCTTCCAGAATAAAAATCGTTAGGCACGGAGCTAACCAAGGCAAGGGCGCGGCTATCAGGTCGGGCCTGGCTTGCAGCCAAGGGGAGTTTATCGCGTTCTGCGACGCGGACCTGGAATACGACATCAACCAACTGGCGACGCTTTTTGACCATATGGTGCGAAATAACACCGCGGTGGTCTACGGTTCCCGTTTCATTGATTATCAGGCCAAGAAAAACCGCATCCATTATTTGGGCAACCGTTTTTTGACCTGGCTGACTAACTGGTTGTTTGGCGCAAAGTTAACCGACATGGAAACGGCTTATAAAATGTTTCGCTCGGACATCGTGAAAAAAATGACGTTGACCGGCCGGCGTTTTGAAATTGAGCCGGAAATTACCGCGAAAATATTGAAGCAGGGGATCGAAATTATCGAATTACCCATTGCCTATGACCCGCGGGTCAAATCAGAAGGGAAAAAAATAAAGTATCGGGACGGCTTGGTCGCGCTTTGGACGTTGATGAAAGAAAAAATATTTTTATAATCACATCACATTATATTCGCTATCGTGAACATAATGTGATATAGTTTAATTATGCAAAGAACCGAAATAAGTGAAAAAATTTTATTGGGCTTAAGCGACTTATTCTCGGCAACCGAAATAATTTTTTCGCGCGACAGCCTATGGAGGAAAATGCAAAGATTAGGCGGCGCGCCAAGTCGTAAATCTTTCATTAGGTCGTTTAACAGTTTGCAAAGGAGCGGATTTTGGCGTTTATCAATATCCGGCAAATATGAGTTAACAAAAAAGGGGATAGCCAAGCTGGAGCGGGTACAACTTCGCGAATCTGTTAAGAAACAAAAATGGGATGGTTGTTGGAGGATAGTAGTTTTTGACATTACCGAAGATAAAAGAGCAGCCAGAGACGCTTTGCGCCGAAAGCTAAAAATTTTCGGCTTTTATCCTTTACAAAAAAGCGTGTTTGTTTTTCCGTTTGACTGTCAAAAGGAAATAATGGCTTTGGCGAATTTTTTTGAAGAGGCAGATAATATTGAGTATATAACAGCGAAAGCGCTTGGAGAGAAAGAGCAGAAAATCAAAAAATTCTTTAATTTGTAATGGACCTAACTTAGGAAAAATTTTATAGTTTTGATTACATTCTGTTCACTATCGTGAACAGAATGTAATGTTAGGCTTTTGTTGATTGGGCATGATTTTTTACTCTTATGCTCGCTCGGAGTTGTTTTTTACGAAAAAATATTATATTATCAATTATAGAATTATTTTACGCACCGGTAGCTCAGTCGGTAGAGCAGCTCCCTTTTAAGGAGACGGTCGTGGGTTCGATTCCCTCCCGGTGCACCAGTAAGAATTTTGCAAGAGTTTTGGTGTCGCCTCGCTTCGCTCGGCGACT
>CAZOGP010000051.1:0-5245 GCA_964579775.1 uncultured Candidatus Saccharibacteria bacterium
TTTGCCGAGAACTGGAAGAATTAAGGCCGGATATTTTTGCCAACGGCGGCGACCGGGTGAAAGAAAATGTGCCGGAGGTTGCTACTTGCGAAAAAATTGGTTGCCGGATGGTTTTTAACGTGGGCAGCCGCGGTAAAATTCAGTCCAGTTCCTGGCTGGTGGGGAAATACGTGAAAAAGGCAACTAAGGTTGACAAAAGATAGTCTTCGTGATAAGACATCTATTATCGTGGTACAAATTACAGTTTTTAGCTTAAAATAGAAGTTCTTTTTGTTGAATATAGGAGGATTCTATGCGTGAAAAATGGTATAAGTACAAAGATAAGTGCCCGGGATGCGGGACGGAGTTTCTGAGAAAGGACGGGCATGCTTACTTGGCCTGCGCGATATGCGGGTTCATTGTGAGTGCCCCCTCATACCGAGAATCAAGTAAAGAATCCCACTTCCTTAGGCATTCGGTGGATGGCGTTATGAAAGAAATTACCATAGCGCATTATTGCGAAATGCAACGGATGGTCGTGCAGGAAGTGGAACGTTTACCGGCACTCGCTTAAAAGAATCATAACGGGGTGGCCCTTGCCGCCCCTTTTTTATTTGTCGCGTGTGAACGTTAAGCCTGTAAGCATTAGGTAAGTCGCGCCTCCGTCCCGCCTTGGCGGGACGGAGGCGCAAAAATCTCCCCTCACCCCCCTCAAAGGAGGGGTATAAATCCACCAAAACCCTCCTTTACAAAAGGAGAGAGCATATCGTTGACAATCAAGCAAGGCGGTGGTAGGCTAGTAATAAGCTTGTGGATAAGGTTTTTTATGGTCCGTGGAAACGGGCCGATTTTTTTAAGGGCTTTCTCTAAAATTTCAAGCCGCCCGCTTCGCCGAAGCTTTAGCGAGGCGAGTAGGCGCAGAAATTTTAGTTAGAAAACCTTAACCCCGCCTCATTTCTATTTAAGATTTACGGCTTATCACAAAACTCAAGAGAAACGGCTTCGCTTCGTTACCATTAAAGTGGCAGGGATTTGGCTGGAAATGGGGCGGGGTAGCCAATTTTATAATTATTTTTTTAAGATAAAATTTTTATGGATCGTCAATCATTTACTTCCGCGATAGACCAGATCTGTGAAGAAAAAGGCATCTCCAAAGAGAAGGTCATGGAGACCATTGAAGTCGCCATCGCCGCGGCCTATAAAAAGGATTACGGCCATAAAGGCCAGAACATCCGGGCGCTTTTTGATTTGGCCAGCGGGGAAGTTAAGATCTTTCAGGTCAAGCTCGCGCTGGATGAGGGCATGGTGAAAAGCGAGTCAGAAATTGAAGCCGAACGTCTGGCGGCCGAGGCGGCGCGCGAGCGCGGCGAGGAAGTGAGAGAAAACAGGGAAGAAGACGAAGCGGGCGAGAAAAAAGTCCGTTTCAACGAAGAAAAGCACATTATGTTGGACGAGGCCAATAAAGCGGATAAAAATATCAAAGCGGGCGAGGAGTTTTTGATAGAGTTGGAATCGCGCACGGATTTTGGCCGCATCGCGGCGCAGACCGCCAAGCAAGTTATTATCCAGCGGATCCGCGAGGCGGAGCGCGAAACTATTTTTGATGAATTTAAAGACAAGGAAGGCGAAGTGGTTTCCGGGATTGTTCAGCGCATTGAGAGGGGAGCGGTGTTTGTGGATATCGGCAAGACCACGGGCGTGCTTTTTCCCGAGGAGCAGATCCAGGGCGAACGGTACCGTTTGGGCCAGCGGTTGCGCGTTCTGATCCTGGAGGTGCAAAAGGAAGTGCGCGGCCCGAATATTATTTTATCCCGCGCCCACGCCAAAATGCTGGCTAAGCTTTTTGAATTGGAAGTGCCGGAGATCGCTTCAGGCGCCGTCTCGGTTAAGGCCATTGCCCGCGAAGCTGGTTCCCGTTCCAAAATCGCGGTCGCCGCTAACGAGCCGGGCGTGGACCCGATTGGCAGTTGCGTGGGGCAAAAAGGCACGAGGGTGCAGGCGGTCATCAATGAACTCAGCGGTGAAAAGATAGACATCATTGAGTGGGCGGATGATATCGCTAAATTCATCGCCAACGCTTTGGCGCCGGCCAAAGTTTTGAATGTTGAGACCAATAAGGAACAAAAAGTCGCTAGAGTCACGGTGCCGGAAGACCAGCTGTCGCTGGCCATCGGCAAGCGCGGGCAGAACGTGCGGCTGGCTGCCAAATTGAGCGAGTGGAAGATCGATGTTCTCGGCGGAGCGGTGCCAGGAGAAGCGCCAGAAGGAGAACCGGAGGCGGCGGCGGAACCAGCTGGGGCGGAGAAGGTCGGTGAAGCTAAAGAGGCCAAGAAAGAAGAAGGCATTGTTGAGGAGGAAAAAGCTAAGCCCAAAAGCCCGCGGGGGAGGAAGAAAAAAGTAATTACACCCTAAACATCAGTAATAAAATTGTCATTCTGAGCCCCGAACTTAAGCGAAGGGCGAAGAATCTATTCGTGAGAAATGACAAATTTCCAATGACGAATGACAAATAAAATTCCAATGTCCAATGTCCAATGTCAAAAATTTGAATTTTTGATTTTGTTATTAATTAGTCATTAGATATTCGTCATTTGTCATTAAGCGATAAGATCCTTCGCTATCGCTCAGGATGACAAAAAATATAGTTAATATTAATTAGTAAATAAATTTATATTATTATGTCCATCCAACTTTTTTCTATAATTGCCAGTTTAATTTCCGTGGCGTTTGCCGCGTATTTGGCCGCTAAGGTCATGCGCTATCCGGCGGGTGAGGGTAAAATGCTGGAAATCGCGCAAGCTATCCGTGAAGGCGCCAAAGCCTATTTGAACCGTCAGTATCGGGCAGTGGCGCTGGTCGCGATAGTGATCGCGGCAGCGCTGGGCTATTTTTTTAATTTGACAACCGTCTACGGATTTTTATTCGGCGCGGTGGCTTCGGCCCTGACCGGCTACATCGGCATGAACGTGGCAGTGCGCGCCAATTCCCGGACCGCGCAGGCGGCCAAAGGGGGGCTGGCGAAAGCTTTGGCCGTGGCGTTTGAAGGTGGCACGGTGACAGGCTTGTTGGTGGTGGGCCTGGGGCTTTTTTCAGTTGCCTTGTTTTATTGGCTGACCAATGATCTAAAAGCGTTAGTGGCGCTGGGTTTTGGCGGCAGCTTAATTTCGGTTTTTGCGCGGTTGGGCGGCGGCATTTTTACCAAAGGCGCGGATGTGGGAACGGATATGGTGGGTAAAATTGAAGCTGGAATTCCGGAAGATGATCCCAGAAATCCAGGTGTAATTTCTGATCTAGTCGGCGATAACGTGGGCGATGACGCGGGCATGGCCGCGGACCTGTTTGAAACTTATGTGGTAACGGCGATCGCAGCGATGATCCTGGGAAATTTATTGTTCCCGGGTTTTGCCAATGCGATCCTGTTACCCTTGGCTTTGGGCGCGATCTCCATTTTTGCTTCCATTGCCGGATTTTTCTTCGTGCGGCTGGGCAAAAAAGAATATATTATGGGCGCGCTATATAAAGGTTTGGCGGCCTCAGCCATTCTGGCGGCGGTCGGTTTTTATCCGTTGATCCAGGGATTGACTAAGAACGTGGTCAACGATTCTTTCAAATTTTGGCCTTTGTATCTGGCCACTGTCGTTGGTTTGGTCGTGACAGCCGGCATGGTTTTAATTACCGAATACTATACTTCCAAAAGTTTCAGGCCCGTCAAATCCATTGCGCAGGCTTCAATCACGGGGCATGGCACCAACATCATCACGGGTCTGGCGGTTTCCATGCGGTCAACCGCGCTGCCGGTCATTCTGATCTGCGCGGGAATTTTCACGGCGTTTTATCTGGCCGGAATTTACGGCGTGGCCTTGGCCGCGATGAGTATGCTGTCTATGGCTGGCATTATCGTGGCGGTGGACGCGTTCGGCCCGATCACCGATAACGCCGGCGGCATTGCCGAAATGGCGGATTTGCCCGAAAGCGTGCGCAAAATTACGGACGCCCTGGACGCGGTCGGTAACACGACCAAGGCCGTGACCAAGGGTTACGCTATCGCTTCGGCTGGCCTGGCGGCACTGGTGTTGTTCGCTTCTTTTTCGCAGGAAATTTCGGACATTAGCAGCCAGCCAATTACTTTTGAATTGAATGACCCGCGGGTGATAATCGGATTATTTATCGGCGGTTTATTGCCGTATCTTTTTGGCTCTTTAGCTATGCAAGCGGTAGGTAAGGCCGGCGCGGCGGTGGTCACGGAAGTGCGGCGGCAGTTTAAGGAAATTAAAGGTATTATGGAGGGCACGGGCAAGCCGCAATATGGCTTGTGCGTGGATATTGTGACGAAAGCCGCGATCCGCGCCATGATCTTGCCGGCATTAATTCCGGTGCTCGCGCCAATAATCATTGGTCTGTTGCTGGGTCCTAAGGCGGTGGGCGGATTGCTGGTGGGTTCCATTGTCACGGGTTTGTTTGTGGCTATTTCCATGACGAGCGGCGGGGCGGCTTGGGACAACGCGAAAAAATATATTGAGGAAGGGCACTATGGCGGCAAAGGTTCCCCGGCGCACCAGGCGGCAGTGACGGGCGACACCGTCGGCGACCCTTATAAAGACACGGCGGGACCAGCGATAAACCCGATGATAAAGATTATAAACATTGTTGCGTTATTAATGGTGTCGTTTTTGGTGTAGATTCCGTTCGGCCAGCGGCTTTCAAAAATGTAAAATTTTTCCCAGCGTGAAAAATTTTACTCGCCAGACCTCCGCGCTCTCCGTTCCGCCAAAGGCGGAACGGAACCATGCCCGCTTGTCGGCCTGAGCGTTTTGAAAAGCCGCAGGCCTCGCTTAGTAGTTGATTTAAAAAATACAAATAAAAAACGCTGGTCAATCTTGTTGATCGACCAGCTTGGGTCTAGTAAAAAAGCTTGTTTGTACTATTTGATGGGAGACCCGTCTTCTATGACTACATCGACGAATTCCAGTCCCTTTGGCGTTGTCTCTTTGGCCCATTTTTCCAGTTTTTCTTTCGGTGTCCCGTCGGGGACCTCGGTCCTTATAACCGGCGAAGGTCTTAGCGTGAAAGGATTAGCCTTCGGGTCGCAATATACCGCCTTTACTTTCATATTTGTCCTCCTTGAAGGATCAGATTTCAGCGGAATTTAGCTGATAAGATAGACTATCATAAATATATATTTTGTCAAAGTTTCATTGTTTCGCTAAAAAAATATGAAAACCGAAATCAAAAATCTTCCCAAATCCGAAATGGAAATATTAATCGA
>CAZOGP010000052.1:0-5160 GCA_964579775.1 uncultured Candidatus Saccharibacteria bacterium
TACAAAGTCTAATCGATTTTTTCGTAGAATTTTGTAGCGCCTTAATTTTGTAGCCCTTTCGTAGCAAATAAAAAACCACCTGAAAGTTTTCTCCAGGTGGCGCGAACAGTTGTAGTCTGTCCTTAAAAGCCTATGATGTTACTTTTTGTAGATAATAGGCCCACGTTACGAATTTTTCGTGACCCGGGAACAAGTCGCGAATCCGGCGCTTCGCTTCCTCGGAGGCAAGGGCAACCCGGGTCGTCCGCAACATAGTCGCCCCGTCGTCTATCCCGGCGTGATACGACACGGGAATGTCGAGTACCTCCCGACCGTAACCATCTTTTGACGTTACGGTAAAGACAAAACTTTCTTTTTCGTTGCGATTCCACGCGACGAAATCATGACCCTTTTCGCTATTCATCCGGCGCAGTATCGACCGAACGAACAACGCCTTTAATTCCTTTACTTTACTAAAAGTCGGTTTATGAAGAGTCGGTTTATTCATTTTACGACTCCTTTCTTTCGGATTTATATAAGTTTACCAGCGCTCTGGCTCTGGTTGCGGGGCCGATTCCCCTCCTCGGCAGTTATGGCCGCCGAACGCCCGTCAATTTTCTGAAAGAACTTCCACCCTATCTGAATCCACCATTATTGTTTTTCGATGAACTCGGATAGGGTGGCTATAAATTCAGCCGCTAACCATTGACTGCTTTTTTAAATCGTTGACATAAGCTTACGGCATGCTATACTAAAATTATGAAACAAGAAAAATTGCAATACAATGTAATCTTCCGGCCGGAACCGGAAGGCGGCTACACGGCTATGGTACCGGCCCTGCCCGGCTGTATTACCTATGGCCGCAATTTAAAAGAAGCTCGGCAAATGGCGATTGACGCCATCCAAGGCTATCTCTTGTCTTTAAAAAAACACAAAGAGTCAATTCCTTCGGACGACGAAACCTTTATCGGTTCGGTTCGCCTGTCTTTAAATAAGTCTTTTGTTTGTGCCTAAACTTCCTGTTCTAAAACCAAAGCGCCTGCTTAAAATCTTACAAAAAGCCGGTTTTGAAATTAACCACACCACTGGCAGCCATTATATTCTCTACCATCCTAACGGAAGAAGAGTGACTCTGCCTTACCATGCGAAGGATTTACCAAAAGGTACCTCCCGCGCCATCTTAAATGCCGCCGGGATAAACGTAGACGAAATAAAAAAATATTTATAAACAAGCAGGAATTTTCACGAGCGAACTGATTGATTTATTATAGTTTACAATCAAATCTGACTTCTGAAAATTGGATATTTTATCCAATTTTTTGTTTGCATTTTCTAAAGAACTGGCGCCCTATCTGAATCCAATATGCGAATGGCGCTCTACGAATGCGCCCATACGAATAATGAACTCGGATAGAGCAGGGACTCGATGTTTTGAGTCCCTGTATAGCTATTGCTGCGGCACAGCCGCCGCGGCCCCACCACTTTTTGGCACAAGCAGATGGCGTCTTGCCTCGCTTTCTCTTTTCCCCCGGCTGGGCGAGGTGGCCAGGAACCGTTAAGGTCGCTGTCAAGCGTGCAAAGTTATTTTGGCATACCAACACCTTTCGGGCTTCCGGCTCAATGTCCTTAATGCCCTCAGTGCAGAGAATCTGAGATAACCCAGACCCCCTACATTCAGGGCACAAAAGCCTTAAATTGGCTAAAAGACTACCCTTATTACTGAATATATAAGTATAGCATAGACGGATATGCTTGTCAATGGGTACGGGGTAAAATTTAAAAAGCGGCCAGAGCCCCTCTCCTCGGTTGACAAAGCCGCGCTCAACTCTGGGAGAGGATTGGGACGGGGTGGTGTTTTAAAAATTCACCCCACCCTCGCCTTCCCCTTCGCAGGGGGAGGAAAAAACAACAAATGCTTCTGAAGACGGATTTTTCGTGGTATGATGGAGATGAAATAAAAGATTTGTCATTCCGAGCGTAGCGAGGAATCTCCGACTTTATGTCGGGTCTCGCATTCGCGAGAGATCCCTCACTTCGTTCAGGATGACACAAAAAAATAATTCATGGCAAAAATCACCCACAACCAAGTTGACTGGCAGCATCTGGCCAGCCCGAGTTTCAGCGATCTGAAATTCTTGAAAAATGAATTCCGGGTCTCGCCCGTTGTGCTCAATCAATTGATGGGCGCCAATAAGCGCCCGCAGATCGAAGAGTACGGCCAGTATTTATTTTTAGTCCTGCACTTCCCCGTTTTCAACAGCGACAGCCGCCAGACCGCGCCAACGGAACTGGATTTTATCGTGACTAAAGATTCTATTTTCACGATTGCCCAAAATCCTAACCCCGCGCTGGATAAATTATTTACCGACACACAAGATGACGCTGAGCTTAGAGAGGCTAACTTTAAAAATTCCGGTTGGCTGTTATTTTACATCCTGGACAACATGACCGACTCCTGCCTGCCGATGCTGGACCATATCCACGAAAAAATAGAAGAGATAGAAAAACAGGTCTTTGAAGGCAAGGAACAGGAAATGTTGAAAGAAGTGGCGATATTAAAGCGAGACATCATTGATTTCCGCCGCACCATCAAACCCCAGCGTTCGATCCTGGAAGTCCTGGCCAAAAAAGCTTCGCGCTTCTTTAAGTACGACCTGGATATTATCTGCCAAGAAGTCATCGGCTCGGAAGTCCGCGTCTGGAACACGCTGGAAAACCACACGGAAATGATCGAAGCCATTGAGCAAACCAACAGTAATCTCTTATCTTTCCAGATAAACCAGGTGATGCACACTTTAACTTTTTTTTCCATTGTGCTTTTCTCGCTCACGTTCCTGGCCAGCTTCTTTAGCATGCGCGCCCTGGAAGGCCGCAGCGGGCTGGGCCTAACGGCCATTATCGGCGTCATGCTGGCTACGGTTTTACTGATAGTCGTCATTTTCAAGAAAAAAAAGTGGTTATAAAACCTTTTTGTCATTCCGAGGAGCGTAGCGACGAGGAATCTCTGGCGAATGCCAGCGGTACATTTTTCTTACGCCCATTCGCCCGCCTCGCTTTCGCGAAGGCGAGGCGAGGGCGAGATTCCTCACTTCGTTCGGAATGACGCTATGCTTGCCGTGCCTATCTATTTATACAATACTCTCGCCCGCTCCAAAGAAGTTTTCACTCCCCTGCGCAAAGGCCGGGCCGGTTTTTACGCTTGCGGCCCCACGGTCTATGACTACGCGCATATCGGCAATCTGCGCACGTATTTATTTGAAGATATTTTGCGCCGCGTTCTGACGTATAACGGCTACAAAGTTAAGCACGCGATGAATATTACCGATGTCGGCCATCTGGTCGGCGATGGGGACGAAGGCGAGGACAAACTTGAGGTCGGAGCCAAACGAGAAGGTAAAAGCCCCTTGGCCATCGCCAAATTTTACACGAACAAGTTTTTTCAGGACACGGATAAATTGAATATTCTTCGGCCAAGCAAAGTGCTGCCCGCCACCCAAACGATCAAGGAACAAATAAAAATTATAAAAATTCTTGAACAAAAAGGGTTTACTTACCGCGGCGAACAAGCAATATATTTTGACACTTCCAAACCCGAAAATTACGATAAATTATCTGGACAAAAATTGTCTGATAAGTTATCGGGTGCCCGCCAAGAAATAGTTCTGGACAAAGACAAAAAACATCCGACGGATTTTGCCTTATGGTTTTTCCTCACGGGAAGATATAAAAACCACATCCTGCGTTGGCCTAGTCCCTGGGGCAAAGGCTTTCCCGGCTGGCATATTGAATGTTCGGCTATTTCGCGCCAAATTTTAGGCCAGCCCTTTGACATCCATAGCGGCGGTGTTGACCATATCGGCACGCACCACACCAACGAGATAGCGCAAAGCGAAGCGGCTTTCGGTGCGCCCTTGGCGCGTTACTGGATGCATGGCGAATTTATGCTGGTAGATAATTCTAAGATGTCAAAGTCCCTGGGCAATTTTATCACCTTGGACAAAATCTCGGCCAAATTCAATCCCTTGGCCTTCCGTTATTTAACGCTCACCGCGCATTACCGCTCGCAATTGAACTTAACCTGGGAATCGCTGGCCGGAGCACAGAGCGCGCTTAATAATTTATACCAGCAAACGCGCCAGCTGCTCCAAAAAACTAATCCTTTTTGGCCTCTGTTTAAATTTTTATATGCCCTGGGACTAGCCAACAAAAAAACCGCGACTACCTTAAAAACCGCCACGGCCTACGCGGAAAAATTCCGCGAGCGCGTCAACGACGACTTAGACATGCCCGGCGCCATCGCCATAACGTGGCAAATGCTAGCCGACGAAAGCTTGCCCGCGGCGGCTAAAAAAGAATTGCTCTTAAAATTTGACCGGGTGCTGGGCTTGGATTTATCACAGATCAAGCCCGTAGTTGTGCCGGCGCGCGTAAAAAATTTAGCACAAGAGCGCGAAATGGCCCGCCAAAATAAGGACTGGGCCAAAGCTGACCAGTTACGCGCCCAAATTACTAAAGAAGGCTGGCTCGTTGAAGACACGCCGGCCGGGCCAAAAATTACGCCAAAAAATGAACCTTGAATTCCTCGCGTCTATTAACCATTTACGCATCTTCTTTAAACACTTTTCAGCGATAGCGTAAAAGTGTTTGACTAATTAAAATAGACTCAAAAAATCCTTAAAAAATATAAAAATATCGTAAAAATAAAATATGGAGCATCCGCGGTGGATGCTCCATTTATTTCGTCTTACGGCGTTGTTTTTCCCAGCGCATCGTCCAGAAGCCGATAAAAGTCTTCAGGCCTAAATGGTTTCTGAATGAACCAGCACTTAAGCTTTGCTGCTTCGGCCGGTACCCGATCCGAGATAAAACTGGTCAAAAGAACGATTTTTAATTCTGCTACTCTTGCCACGCTTGACTCCCTAATGGACTTTATAAATTTTAACCCGTTTAAACCAGGCATCTGAAAGTCTGTCAAAACAAGATCGGGCAACTGATCTTCCGGACGTTCAAAGAGTTTATCTCTGCTCTCAAGACCGTTGGCCGCCTCTTCTATTTCGTCATTGGGAAACCTATCCCTTAAAAGTTCAACCAAAAACGCCCGATCTCTTTGATCGTCGTCCACCACAAAAAATTTCATCGCCCACCCTCCCTTAATTCAAGTTTAATAGATTATTCTTAAAA
>CAZOGP010000053.1:0-5159 GCA_964579775.1 uncultured Candidatus Saccharibacteria bacterium
GCCCCCGCTAAAGCTATGGCGGGCAAGCAAGTGCGGAATGACAATTATTACTGGTATGCCAAGAACCTGCTCCGTCTGCGGCAAGGGTTCGCAAATGTCCACCAAGCTCGTTAAGCTCCGCGGCAAATACAATCCGACTTGCAAGATCAGAAAATACCCAAATATTCAATGGGCGCGCTTAGCGTCGGGCAAAAGAGTTAAAGCCTGCGCCCAATGCATTAAAACAATAAATAAGAAATAATTATTTCTTATTTATTGCAAATCCTAAATTCTAATTTCTAATTTCTAAACAAATCCCAAACTCTAAATTCCAAAATAAAGGCCGCTTGGAATTTAAAAATTTGTGATTTAGATATTGTTTAGGATTTAGCGCTTAATATTTAGGATTTTTAGTTTCGGGCCATCGGATAACGGCAGTCCGTACCCTTGGGGTGGGTATGGCGGGGGTTCAATTCCCCCTGGCCCGACTGATAAAAAAGCCCCGGCGTTGTGCCGAGGGCTTTTGTGTTTAGATACTTAACAAAGATTTTTTCAGCGAGGTCTTTATCTGCTTAATAACTACTACCGCTGAATATTGGCGGCAACCGCGTGATTTTTTGAACCGGACAAATAAACAGCGATTATCGCCCGTCTATGCAATTTCACCATTTTTCTGACATTTATTTTTTTCCTGCCTTTTTTGGGTTTTTGAGTTTCCGGCGCTAATTTTATTTTTGCCGGCACTTCCCTTAATCTTGGCTGGTTATGGTTATTGCCCCTTGTCCTGATTTTTTGACTCTCCTGATAAAGACAACCGCAGATATAACACCTGCCTTGCGCGTTTTTTTCGCACCCGCATTTCCGACACGTCCAAAAATGAGACCCCTTATGCTTTCGACAGCTCATAATTCCCTCCTTAACGGATTTATTAGACTTTTTTCTTAAATTGTTAAAATACTATTCTCCAACTAAAAAACTGACCATTGAAGGCCAGTCTCTTTCGCTAAAATTATTAGCTACTTACACCGCGAAAGACCAACCCTCTAAGTCAGTAAAATAAAAGCTAAACCAAAAAAACAATCCGGCTCGGCTTATTTTTTTATTGTTTTCGGTCTGCGTCATGGATTTCTGCGTCATGGATTTATGATATCACACAAAGCTTTCGCTGCCAAGAGCCTCTTATGAATTTCGGCTTGTTTCCAAGTGGGTGCCCGCAAAGCAAGATCCCGAACGAATCAGCGATCTGGCCTAATTAAGGCTCCCTGAAATTCTTATTTGATCCAAAAAACATATAAAGAAGCTCTTGCGCAGCAAAGCCACCCATATTTTAGCATATTTTTCCGCGAGTCAATAGTCTAGCTAAAAATTCCGCGCGCGGAATTTTTTATAACTTGGGCTTGGGCGGACCGACCTGGCTAAGCGGCGGCAACTGGCCTCTCAAAAAACGGAAAAGCACATAAAAAGGCAACGCGATAAAGATCAATATCGTGAACCATTTGCCTTTCTGGTCTTGATAAGGCATTGAGTAAGGCATAAATTCTAGTTTAACCTTATAAGTCTATTCTACACTATTTTTGCCAATTCTTTAATAAGCGCCAAGGCGACCGGCGGCGCCAGAAGACTATAGGCTTCTTGGTTATCATCGTCTTTAATGGTCCAGGGTTTTTCCAAGATCTTTACTTTACCATCGGAGTCCAACTCGTAGTAATATTCGGGCGTCAATTCGTAGTCATCAACATAATCCTTAGCGACACTAACTGGTACCGAGTTTCTTAAAAGAATTTTAGGTATGCCGTGAAGCGAGAAAGCTTTTTCTATTAACTTGTCGTCCAGATCTAATCTCTCTCTTATAGTTTCGATCCCCAAATTATCTCCCTCTTTGGCCACCATTCTTGGCCCGTTGCAAGATGGATTATCACAGATCAAATAAAATTCTTTTTTATCCTTATCGTAACCGGCTTGTTTAGTGGTGAATAATTTCAAGCTCCTTGGCGTGTGACAAGTTGGGCAAACCACCCGAAACTTCATCCGTTCATCAATCACCGACTCGGGAATGCTGATCGCCACAAAAATGTCCGGGTCTTCACGGAAATTGATCAACTCCTTAAAATACAAAGAATAAGAGAATTGATCCAGTTCCCTGGGAAAACCATCAATGAATAACGCCTTCCTGGGCATCTTGGCAATTTCCATCTTAACCAAGGCTAAAATGAATTCCGTGGGCAAAAGCGTTTTAGTGCTACGGCTCAGCAAGGCGCCTAGGGCGTCGCTAATAGAGATATATCCGCGGTAGTTTTTTTCCAGATAGGCCAACAATTCTTTCTTTTTAACCTCGTCACCCAGGCTGGCGTGCACATCACGCACCAAGTCCCCGATGGAAACGTGGCCGATCTTGTCTTCGCCAAAAATTTCTTTCATCAATTTTGAATAAGTTCCCTTGCCGGAATTCTTTTTACCCAGAAGATAAACGATGAAAGTTTTTCCCGAATCCAAATATCCCTTCAACTTTTCTATCTCCACGCCGGCTTTCTGCTCAAAATACTCCTGGCGCTCTTGCGGATCGGACAGATTAAATTTTTTGGTTACGCCCGCAACTTTGGTATTGAATATCGGATAATCTTTTTCGTAGCTTTTCATAAATTTCATTAATCAAACTATTCTTTTTATAAAATAAAATCCCGCTTGGGATATCTTCATTATACCAATTTTTTTTCGTTTGGCAAATCAGACCACGGATCAACTCGGGTATTGGGTCCATTCCCGACATCCGATGTCCCGAATATTAACCACCCCGCATTCCGGACATCGGATGTCAAAGCATTAAATTTATTTTCCTTTAAAATAATCTGCATCACATTATGTTCGCTATCGTGAACATAATGTGATAAGCACTCCACACAAAAAAATAAAAGGCTGCCCGACGCTGCGAGCGGCCCACGATACGGTTCGCCGACTAAGCCGTGGCCGATTCTGATCTCTCCGGAAATATAAGTTTCTCGCCTGGCATAGGAACATAGAAACAGACCGGTTCAAGATATCCCTTCTCCCGAGATTTCTTGACGGCGACTGTCGCATCTAGGTGAGCCGACACCACTGTGTTGTCTTTGAAGCTTACCGTGCAAACATTCTGGCCCGCATACTTCTTGGTATCCTCTTCGGACAATACCTTTATTCCGCCGCCCTCATAATCACAAGCATTCGTTTTCTTGGATTTCTGAAATTTGTCCCTTAATTTATTGATTCCCAGCCATATTAAACAGATGGCTAAAATAATCAACCCACAAATTCCCCACGCATCATATCCTGGATTTTGCATAAAAGACACCTCCTTGTTTTTATGAAGAACTGAACACTATTTTCCCTTAATCTACCTTACTTTTTGACATTTGGCAAGGTCGCAGACAAAATCAATATCGCTGTCCCAATCGGTCCGGAAAATATTTATGCCCTTAAGCCTATCTAAAACCTCCTGAGTTGGGTGGCCATATTTATTGTTTAAACCGACTTGGATAACGGCAATTTCCGGGGCGACGGCGGCCAGAAACTTTGCGCTCGTGGAAGTCTTGCTACCGTGGTGCCCCACCGCCAAAATATCGGCTCGCAAGTCCACGCCCAACATTAGCAGCGGCTGTTCCGTCTGTTCTTCCGCGTCGCCGGTAAAGAGCACGGAATTCTGGCCGTAAATAATTTTGCCCACCAGAGAAGTCGCGTTGGTATTTTTAAATTCTTGACCGTTGATTTTGCCCAGCGGATACAAAATTTTTATCGCTAAATTATCGGCCACCGCCACAGTTTGCCCGGCTTGCGCGAAAATCACCGGAATATTCTTGGTTTTTATTAAGTCATTCCACACCCGATATTCCGCGGAGCTGTCCGCGATGCCGCTTTCCAAAATTTGGCCAACGTCATAACGCCTTAAAACCTCAACCAGGCCGCTTAAGTGGTCCGCGTCCGGATGAGTTAAAATTACCAGTTCAATCTGCCGGTCGCCAAAAGGCAGCGCCTCGCCGAGTTTAGCCAGCACCGCGTCGCTTGGCCCGCCGTCAATCAACACCTGATTGTTGTTGGGCGCGTTAACCAAAATCGCGCTCCCCTGCCCCACGTCCAAAAAATCTATTTTTACCTTGTCTTCCGGCGACGCCTGACCTAAAACTTGCGCCCAAACAAACCCCACGACCAACAGTAGAGTCGTCAAAATTAGGTACGGAATCTTATTTTTCAATCTCTGAAACATATTTACTCCTCCCTTTGCAAAGGGAGGTTGGGAGGGATTTATTTCTTACTGCAGCGGACTTTTTATATTTTTCAAACTCGGATTAGTCACCTTTGTATATAGCTGTGTCGTCCTGATATTGGCATGGCCTAGAAGCTCTTGTACATATCGCACATCCACGCCATTTTCCAGCAGATGCGTGGCGAAACTATGACGCAAAGAATGAAAAGTTGCCTCCTTTTTTATTCCAGACTTTTTCAAAGCGTTCTCAAAAACTTTTTGAGCCGTCCGCTCGGTCAATTTTCCGCCACGATTGCTGGGAAAAACATAATTGTTCAAATCTTGCAAAGCGATTAGCTCTCTTAGGTCAAATTTTAACTTTTCCGCGATTATACTGATCCGGTCTTTGTTTCCTTTGGCGTCTTCGATGTGAATTGTTAGCTCATCAAGATTAACATCTTTTACTTTCAAATTTATGGCCTCGCTTATTCTGAATCCCGCGCCGTAAGACAACGAGATCAGCAAACGATGCTTTTTGTTTTCAATTGAATTTATGATTTTTTCAATCTCGTTCCTTGAAAGTACGATTGGCAGCTTACTGGCGGTTTTCGCGAATCTAATATCAATCAGAGCAGAGTTTTTGCAGATTTCACGATAAAAATATTTGACAGCGTTTAGATACAAATTTATCGTCTGTGAAGATTGCCCTTTGGTTTGTTTTTCTAAAAGGTATTTTTTGATAAGTTCCGTATCCGGATTTTTTACGACATTTTTTATATACTTAAAATAGTCGGCTAAACACAATAAATAACTCTTAATAGTTCTGCGACTATAATTTCTGAGTTTAAGCTCGTTTTCTATTTTCTTAAGCAATTCTTGCAGGTTCATACGAAATATGCTAATATAGCATCGTAAATTAGCGACAATTGTATTCTACTAAACTTCGCATAATACGTAAATTTTTGCT
>CAZOGP010000054.1:0-4961 GCA_964579775.1 uncultured Candidatus Saccharibacteria bacterium
AAAAACCGATGCTCTCCTGACTCCGGAAGCATCGTTAAATGTTTAATCAACTGGTATGTGTATTCTTCCACGCCCGTGCGCGGCTGTTTAATGGCCGCGGCAACATTTATGCCAATAATCATAAAATTTCAATCAATACTTTTTAAATAATTTAATAAAGTCGGGTGAATGGAAGTGGTAAAATATTTTTGCACGTCAGACGGTTTTACCCATTTAATTTCCGTAAATTTTTCTCCCATTTTTTCTTCGCCGCCGAGCACTTCGCAATAATAATAAATGGAAAGAAATTTTCTGTTCTCCGGATAAGTTTTGGCAAAAATAATCTTTTTTACCTCAACCTCCAGGCCGGTTTTCTTTTTTATTTCATGCCTTAAATAATATTCCAGATCTTCAACGTAGGCCGGCCGGCCGCCGGGAAAAGCCCAGCTCAATTTCTGAATATAAGGATCTGCTTTTCTTAGGCCGATCAAAATTTGCCTGGTTTTAGGATCATAAACCACACCCAAAACATTGACCAAAAAGATCCCTCTATCAAACTCTGACCAATTTAAATTTTTTATATTATCACTTGGCATTTTTATCTTTTTTAACCTCTATTATTATCCGCCCATGCGAAAAATTTTGGTATAAATTCGAGATGAGTCAAGCGTCTAAAATTGTCAGCGGGACGAGGAGCGAACTTCGATAAAGTTTACACAAAACTCAATCGCTAAGATAAACGGGGCTGTTTAGCTTCTTTGCCTTGCGCGCGAACGAGTTGTCCGCGACAATTTTAGCGAGACGAATCCGAATTTATAAAAATTTTATCGCCGGGCGGCGGTTTTTTCCGCCGCTTTTTTGCCGCCAAAAAAGCGGCAAAAGTATTTTATTTTTTACTCATCACGCTCCTCTTATAAACCTCCAAATGGTCCAGCGCTAAACCCGCGCCTTTGGCCACGCAAAGCTCGGGTTCGTCGGCCAAATAACAGGAAACGCCGACGGCTTTTTCAATTAATTCGGCCATATTGCGGAGTTGGGCGCTGCCGCCGGATAATATCATGCCGCGGTCCATAATGTCCGCGGAAAGCTCGGGCGGCGTCTCCTGCAAAACCGCCTTAACCGTTTGCACGATCTCCCGCAACTGCTCGGCGATCGCTTCGGTTACTTCGTTAGTTTTAACTTCAATATTTTTGGGCAATCCTGAGATCAAATCCCGGCCGCGGACCTCAAAAGACTGCTCCTCTTTTGGCGGCACGGGTAAAGCTGAGCCGATCGCGATCTTAATCTCTTCGGCTGTCCGCTCGCCAATCGCCAGATTGTGTTTTTTCCTGATATCTTCAGCGATCGCCTGGTCAATTTTATTGCCGCCAACGCGCGCCGAAGCCCAAGCCACGATCCCGCCCAGCGAAATCACCGCGACCTCGCTAGTTCCGCCCCCGATATCAATTATCATATGACCGGCCGGCTCATTAATGGGGATTCCCGCGCCAATGGCCGCCAGCACCGGCTCTTTAACGATATAAGCGGCTTTGGCGCCGGCGTTCATGGTCGCGTCCACAACCGCGCGCCGCTCGGTGGAAGTTATGCCCGCCGGCACCGCCACCATCACTTCCGGCCGAAACAGACGCAGGGCGCCCGTAGTTTTATTGATAAAATAGCGCAGCATCGCTTCCGTCACCCGATAATCGGCGATCACGCCGTCTTTCATGGGACGCAAAGCCACGATGGTTTCGGGCGTTCGGCCCAGCATTTCCCGCGCCTCGTTACCGACCGCCAGAATTTTGTTGTCCTCCAAAGACACCGCCACCACCGTGGGTTCATTGATTACCACTCCCTTGCCCGGCACAAAAACCAAAGTATTGGCCGTGCCCAAGTCTATGCCAATTTTTTTTATAAACATCAATTTTAAAAAATATTTACTTACCCGCGCATACGAAAAATTTTGTCCAAACTTTAAGCGAGGCTACCGCCAAGAAAAATGTGTCGCAGACGCCTCCGAGCATTTCTTATTTTACGTGGACGAGGCGGCCAGACTTCAAGCCGCGGCTGGTATCATATTTTCTACTGGCATGCGTAGCCGACGGCGGTTTTTCGAGGCCGGTGGCCGAGCGCCTTTTACGCTTTCAGAAAGCAAAGCCGAGCTATATTTTTTCTATATCCGCCCCGATATTTTTCAGTCTTTCCGCCAATCCTTCATACCCTCGCTCAATTTGATAAATATTGCTCACTTCCGTCTTACCGTGGGCGATCAACGCCGCGATCACCAAAGCGATACCGGCGCGCAGATCCGGAATAACTAATTTACGGCCATAAAGCTTAGTGGGTCCGTTGACCACCGAACGATGCGGATCGGCCATAATTATATCGGCGCCCATCTGCGTTAGCGTATCGCAAAAAAGCAACCGGCGGTCATAAATCGTTTCATGGATCAAACTGATCCCCTGCGCCTGGGTCATCAGCACCGTGTAGGCTGACTGTAAATCCGTGGCAAAACCCGGATATTCATGGGTCACCACGTTCTCGGCCATGATTTTGGCGCTGGGAAAAATCTTGATGCTGTTTTTACCTAACTTATAATTAACACCGTTCCTGTCAAAAATGGCCCAAAGCGCGCCCAGGTGTTTTGGTTCACAATCCTCAATTATAATTTCCCCGCTGTTGGCGGCGGCGGCCAAAATAGCGAACGTGCCGGCCTCAATGCGATCGGGAATAATTTTATATTCTCCGCCGCTTAATTTTTTCACGCCTTCAATCTTAATGGTCGGGGTGCCGGCGCCGGTTATTTTTGCCCCCATTTTATTTAAAAAATCCGCCAAAGCCGGGATTTCCGGCTCCATGGCGCAATTTTCTAAAATGCTTTTTCCTTGAGCCAAGCACGCGGTTGTCATCAAGCTTTCCGTGCCGGTCACCGTCACTTTTGGGAAAAAAATAGAGGCGCCCTTAAGTTTTTTGGCTGTTAAGTGATAGCTATTTTCCAGCGTCTTAACTTTGGCGCCCATCTTGGCAAAGCCGTCCAAAAACATATCGATGGGTCTGGTCGCACCGATAACGCAGCCGCCAGGATGCGGAAAATGCGCTTCGCCGCAAGTCGCCAAGAGCGGCCCCACAAACATAACGGAAGAGCGGAATTTATTGACGAGTTCAGCCGGTAAATTAAGGCAGGTTTTATTTTGTCGTTGAATTTGCATCTGGCCGTCGCCTAAATTTTTTACCGAATGCCCCAACGCCACCAGCATCTCTTGCGCCCGGTGGCAATCTTCAATATCCGGCACATTAACCACCTTTATCGCCTCATCGGTCATCAGCGCCACCGGAAATATCTTCAAGGCGGCGTTCTTGGCGCCCTTAACCTTGATATTTCCGCTTAGCGGCTGACGGCCATTAATGATGAATTTTGACTCCATATTTGTTCATACAAACATATAAGCATCTAAACATTTTACCCCAAATTCATTACGGCTCTCCCGTACCCTGTTTTAATGTTTTTATGTTTAAATGTTTCTATGTTTTATTGCCTTTATCTTAATTTAAATCCCCCCAACTGGCAAGCGCTGGCTATCCAACAAAACTTATAGTATATTGAACTTAACTATGACTCGTTTTACCCGGCGCTTAATTTTTTATTCCCTGGTAATGATCTTCGTTCTGGCCACGCCGCCCACCATCCTTTACGCGACGGGCTATTCTTTTGATTGGCAAACCAAATCTCTGGTGCAAACAGGCGCCTTTTATTTTAAATCCCTGCCGGATAACGCTAATATTTTAATCGACAGACAAGATAAAAAAACTACGCCCCGGCTTATCTCTCGCCTCGTGCCTAAAACTTATTCTGTTGTCATAACCGAGGGAGGCTTCTCAACCTGGCAGAAAAACCTGGAGATAAAACCGCAACTCGTCACGGAAGCGCGCAACATAATTTTATTCCCCAAAATAATCTCGCCAGAAAAGATCACCGCTAATGTCATCTCCACTATCGCCGATTGGCTGATGTCGCCAGCCGAAAAAAAAAGCCAGGCCCAAGCGCAACAAATCGCCAGCTCTTCTGCCGGGTGGCTGGCCCGCGGCTCTGATATTTTTTATATTGACGGCATTAATTTTATTTTATACCGCCAAGATTTTGGCGGTTTCATCAAAGAACAATTGGCTAAAGAGCCGCTGCCAAAAGACCCTTATAAACTTTCTGTTAGCGCCAATAACCGTTTTATGGCGGCCGACGCCAAGGGTAACCTTTATTTGCTCAACCAAGATACCCAAATTTTTGAACTAATTGCCAGCCAAGTCAAAAACGCCAGATTTTCCGGCGACGATAAAAAAATCCTTATCCAGACCGCTAATGAACTCTGGGTGCTTTACATTGAAGACTTCCTGCTTCAGCCCTATAAAAAAGCCGGCGACAAAGAATTCATCACCCGCTTCAGCCAGCCGATTTCGCAAGCTATTTTTTATCCCGACAACGAACACCTCGCTTTTGTTGTCGGCAACCAGATAAAGATCACCGAACTGGATGGCCGCGACCAACGCAACATCATAGACTTCCTCTCCGCGTCCCAGCCGCAGATCTACTTTGACGAAACCTCTTCCTATTTTTACTATTTGACGCAAAGCGAACTTTTCCGGATAAAATTAGAAATATGATTTTCTCCCTCTCCTTTTGAAGGAGAGGGTTGGGTCGTTCAGACTCCCTCGGGACTGAGGACTCGGGACGAACGTCTGATGAGTCTTCCCGTTCAGGGTCTGAGACCCTTCAGGGTCGAACGACAGACTCAGAAGAGGTGAGGTTATTATTGTACGCATCACATTCTCTTCACGATAGCGAACTTAATGTAATGCCCATAAAAATAAAAAACCGCGGCTCCATTTTGGAACCGAGCGGTTTTGTTTTTTCGTTGAGCGTAAAAACGGTTTTAAGCCCCTACCTCCTCGCCGTCGAGCGCAAAAACGATAAGCAATACTCCGCCAACGACAACATAACTTTTCAGCTC
>CAZOGP010000055.1:0-4907 GCA_964579775.1 uncultured Candidatus Saccharibacteria bacterium
CTCTCCGTTCACATGCTGGCTGGCGCCGCCATCGGCTCAAAAGTTAAAAATTATTGGGCTATTTTTATTTTAGCGATTATTTCTCACTTTATCATGGACGCCATTCCCCACTGGGAGTACACGGGCCTGGCCGCCAATGTTTCGGGCGATTTCTTCATGTCTGTGACCGTAAAAGCTTTACTGGATATTTTGCTCGGCGTCATCGTTATCGGCTGGTTATTTAAATATTCAGGTCTGGCGCGGCCAGCGCTCTGGGGGGCGTTTTGCGCCTTGCTGCCCGACGGCCTTATTTTCACTTACACTTTGGCGCAAGTCCTTTTTGGCTGGCACCTGGATTGGCTAACTTACCCGATAGCCATTCATGATAAGATCCATTTTGCCGACAAAACCGATTTTTTATTCTGGCGTATCGCCTTGGAATTAGCCGTCGCGGCCATCGCCCTGGTCGTCCTTTGGCGGGCAAGACAAGCAGAGAAACAAAACAAATAAAGATTTCTTTAAGCAAAAATCCTCCGCCTTGGGCGGAGGATTTTTGCTTTCTAACCAGCTACTTTATCGCTCATTTATTTTCTTCCCTCAAAAATACGTCGCCCAAAAAAACCGATGCTATCGCCACAATGGGAACTGCCACCGCCACTCCTAAAATCCCGTAAAGTTTGGCGCCAATTATCATAGAAATAATGACCACTAAAGGATTCAGCCCCACTGCCCGCTTCATGATCTGCGGAACCAAAATATAACCTTCTATCTGATGAACGATCAAGAACAGCGCCAGGACCAAAATGCCCAGGACCGGCGCCTGCAAAAAAGCCAAAGCGACCGCGGCGGTCCCGGCCACAAACGGCCCGATATACGGAATGATCTCAAGAAGTCCGGCCAACACCGCCAGCATCAAGGCAAAATCCACCCTCAATAAAAAGAGCCCGATAAAAACCAGCAACCCGACAGCGAACATAACGATAAGCTGCCCCCGCAGCCAACGGCCTAGCTTTGTCTGAATGCGCTCAGCCAAATTAACAACGTACGGCCGGTGTTCAGCCGGGGTGATGCTCAACAAAAACAATTTTATGCCCTTATCCTGCACGACCAGATAAAAAGAGATGACCACGATGACGATGGCGGAAAAGAACCCCCCAAAAATATTAATGGCCGTGCCAAAAATATTGCCGGTCGCGTCATAAAGCTGCGCGCTCAAGTTCCCTAAAAGCTTTTGGGCGTAGTCCATCCCCAATTTTTGGTCAAAGAGAGAAACATCAGAGATCAGTTTGTTAAGATACGCCGGGGAAGTGGACGCCAAAGCCTGAAGCTGACCAGCCAGGATCGGCAAGGCCCAATAAATGAAAGAAACCAACAGCGCGGCGATAAGAAGATAAATAATCAAAGTCCCGAGCGTCCGGCGCACGTGATGTTTAGCCATCCAGTCCACCGGCCCATCAATGGCCGCCGCGATGATAAGCGCGATAAAAACCACCAGCAAAACATCACGGATCAAAAAAAGAAAAATCAGCCCCAGAATTATCAGGACAAAGCGAAGGATCGCGGAAGTGGAGATATCAAACTTTTGGGTCATCTTTTGGAGTATTCGCTAATATACGAATTCGCGCAAATATACAAATGATTCGTATATTATCTCAGATTCGTATATTCGTGATTAGTCCTTATGTGGCTAAAACTTTAATAGCCTCACAAAAGGTTCTTCGTCCTTAAATGGTCCGATCAGCGCCAGATTCAGTTTCTCGGGCCGGAAAATATCGCGGGCCACACGCTGTAAATCCGCGGCGCTAACTGCCTTTATTTTACTGAATAAGTGCTCGGGTGTCAAAACTTCTTTTTTCAATAATTCCTGAACACCGATCCAGGAGGCCATCTCATCAGAAGTCTCCAGCCCCAGCCGTAAAGTTCCCCGCAACCAATCCTTGGCCTTGGTTATTTCCGCGGCGCTGATCCTTTGTTTGCAAACTTTTTTATACTCAGCCAAGATCGCCGCTATCGCCTCGGCGACTTTATCATTAGCCACGCCAGCCTGGGTCACGAAAAACCCCGAGTCCGTGTAGTGCTCCGCCACGCAACGCACGTAATAAGCCAGTCCCTTTTTCTCGCGCACGGAGATCCAAAGTCGCGAACTCATCATCCCGCCCAACAGAGCCGAGAGGACCGCCAAAACATACCGGTCTTTATGGAACATATCGTAGGCGCGCACCCCCAGGCACAAATGAGTCTGGTCCGTGGCCTTATGATAGATTAAAACTTCGGGTTTATTTTGCGCTTCTTTCACTGCCGCCTTCGCCTTCCCCTCCCCTCTTTTTAACTGGCTAAAATATTTAGCGACTTTTTTGGTAATATCTTTATCAATTTTACCCGCCACGCACACCACCGCGTTTTCGGTTTGATAATGTTCGCTAAAATATTTCAAAAATTGTTCCCGCGGCAAGTTAGCGATATTCTCTTTGGTGCCGAGAACCAGTCGGCCGGCCGGCTGGTCGCCGTATAATAATTCTTCCCACAAGTCGCCGACATAGCGCATGGGATTATCCAGCGACATATTAATCTCTTCTGCGATAACGCCCCGCTCCTTATCAATTTCCGCGGCGTCAAATTTGGAATTGAGCAAAATATCCGCCACCCAATCCAGCGCCATGTCCAGGTATTCAGGCGCGACCTTGGCGTAATAGCCGGTCATTTCCTGGCTCGTGAAAGCGTTGTATTCTCCGCCCACCCGGTCGAGGTACTCGCTCAACGCCAGCGTTGTCGGCCGCTTCTTTGTTCCCTTAAAGAACATGTGCTCCAAAAAATGCGATAGGCCGTTGATGTCTTTGGTTTCGTATTTTGACCCCGCGCCAAAAAGCACCAGCACCGTGGTAGACTGGCTTCCCGCCATCGCCGCGGTTACTAAACGCAGACCGTTGGATAAAGTTATTTTTTTAAACATAAATATTCTCCTACTAATTACGAATAAATTTAACTCCTCCTAACCTCCTCTTCAGAAAAAGAGGAGGAACTCCCTCTCCTTTTGAAGGAGAGGGTTGGGGTGAGGTTAAAATTCATTGAAAATTGGGGTTTGAAAATTGAAAATTTCTGCCATCCTCATCTTATCACGCCCATTCACTTTTTTACAATCTGAACAAATAAAAAAGTCAGGCGCGTAAAGCACCTGCCCTGTACGGATGGAAGAGTTGCGCTTTGACGCAGAGCTCTCCCGGGTAAAGGGTTAGCGCACGTCGTAACGGGCGAAGACGAACGACGCTTCGCGATTTCGTCCTCCGTGTATTCGTGCCGGTCGTGAGCCTGGGCAGGCCGCGGACCCCCATCACAATGACCGAGTCCCCCGAACCCAACGCCACCCGGGGCGGCGTTTCTGGAAATGAATCACCCTGCGGCAAGACCGCAGGGAATAACAAGTTAAAACGTCAATCCCGAAACGCGACCGCATGGCATTGATGGTCGCGAGGTGGCTCACGTTACAACAGGACTCAACGCCCTGTGCAACTGCCGCTTTGACCTCCTCAACGGAAGCTGCGCGGCGCGTGATGGTGCAGTCGCCGACGAACATGCTGTCCGCCAGCGCGAACCCGAAGTATACCTTACCCATTTTATTCTCCTAGCGGATTAGAGCCCCGGCCAAAGCCAAGGTCTGCTGAAATAACCGCCACCCTTTTCAGCCCTTTATTCATCAAGGTTAACAACAAGGGTTTTTGGAGAACCTTCAAAAGAATTTGGGTTTTCACCCTTTCCAAAACCAGTATCTCTTTTTTGTAATCCTGAACTTGCGCGCCTCGCCGTAGTTTTAACGAAGACAGGATTCAGGATCCAGAAATTATAATCTTGGAAAGGGTGGCGAATGAGCATATTTATCTGCATTCGCCTTACGGGATTTTTCAATCCTTTATTCATCAAGGAAAGCCGCATCCCGCTCGGCGGCTGAAAGAATAAAAAACTACAGATAATCCTTTTCTTTTTCCACGTAATACGACCCGTGAACAGTCGCCTTATATTCCTGGCCGCCGACAAGAATGGAAAACTCATCCCACTCTACACCATCGCCCCCGTCATAGTGGGCGTGGCGGGATGTGCTTCCAAAACCCGCCTTATTTACTCTTTGCATACAGGAGCAAAAATCATCCACTCCCGCCAGAGCCTCGGTCATTTCTGGGTGCTCATTCAGGAAAGCCTGTTTGAAACCAGCCTCTTTCCCTTTTTTCTCTTGCTCAATTCCGTTTCTTTCGCGAGCAGAGATTATGAGCGAACAACCCCCCGTTCCTTTAAATATCACGTCCCTTATCTCCGGGTCCTCAAGCGGATGTCCGCTTGTTTGACTCCCCTTGGGCGAATAAGCGACATACAGAACAACTTTTACCGCCTCTTCGCCATGCTTCGACTGGATTTCTCCGTCTTGCCAAGCAAACCACGGATAAACCCAAAATTTTAACCCCAAGGGAGATTCGTAATTACCTCCTCCCTCTTCAATAATTGAATCAAGAAGCGAAGCGTTTTTTTTAATTTCTTCCGCCACCTTCTCCGCTTCGCCTCTAACCGTTGCCAAGGCCCTGGCAAAAATTATCTTCTTCTTCCGGTTAGGCCCAACGGGCAATTCGCCCGTGTATTCCACAAAAAGATTGCCTTCTTGCGGAGAAACAAGGTGTTTTTCCCGACGCCCCAAAATTACAATGGCATCGGAATAAACCCTGCTGAACCCGTCTCGCGACCGCTCGAACTTAATTACTTTTGTCGCCATGTTTTCTCCTCCCCGAAGCTCGGGCTCTTGTCCTTAATGCTCCAGAAAGTAGAAGACCTGAGATAACCCAGACCCCCTACTTTCTAGAGCATTAAAGGCACGATTGGCTAAAGAACCACCCTTATTCCTGAATAGATAAGTATAGTATAAACAAAACAGCCTGTCAAGCTTTGCG
>CAZOGP010000056.1:0-4890 GCA_964579775.1 uncultured Candidatus Saccharibacteria bacterium
CCATCCGGCGAACCCTAGTAATATTTTGTGCCAGCCCGGTCTTATCGTCAAGCTCCAGCAGAACGGCGTTGACTTCCACCTGGCGGCCGACAGCCGACTCGATCTTGAACAAGCGCTGGGTTAAAAATCTTTTGATTATAATATCTTTATCGGCCCCCAGCACCGAGTCCAGCAGCCCCACCATGCCAACGTCTGAAATAAAAGCGGTGCCCTGCGGCAATATTTTTTCGTCCGCTGTTGGAACATGGGTATGTGTGCCCAGCATCGCCGAAATTTTGCCGTCCAGCCACCAGGCTAAAGCCGCTTTTTCGGAAGTCGCCTCCGCGTGAAAATCCACGATTATCGCGTTGACTGCTTCGCTCCCCTGTTCCTGTCCGCCGAGCGAATAATCATCCAGCAATTCTTTGATCTTAATGAACGGATCATTAAAATCCTGCTTCATAAAAACGCGACCGATTAAATTAACGATTAAAACGCGCTTGGCGCCAAGGGTAATAATGGCGCTGCCCCGCCCCGCGACGCCCCCCGGCCAATTGAGCGGCCGTAACACGGGCTTAGCAGAATCCGCCAAAACTTCCTCACTTCCTGACAGCGCGAAAGCGTGGTCGCCGCCGGTAAAATACTCAATGCCCGCGGCCATTAGCTCCTTTAGCGCGTCCTCGGTGACGCCTTGACCATGAGCCATGTTCTCACCGTTAGCTAAAACCAAATCCGGCGCCAGCTCTTTTTTAAGTTCTGGCAAAATTTTCTTTATCGCCTGCCGGCCGGAGCGCCCCACAATATCGCCGAAGAAAAGAATTTTCATATAATAAAAGTTATTCCAGACCGCCCATGCGAAAGATTTTGCTAGAAATTCGCGATAAGTCGAGTGTCTAAAATTGCCAGCGGGACGAGTAGCGAAGCGACCGAGTTGTCCGCGGCAATTTTAGCGAGACGAATCTGAATTTACCAAAACCTTTCGCCGGGCGGCGGTTTTTTCCGCCGCTTT
This sequence comes from uncultured Candidatus Saccharibacteria bacterium, assembly GCA_964579775.1. Taxonomy (GTDB): domain Bacteria; phylum Patescibacteriota; class Minisyncoccia; order Portnoybacterales; family GWB1-42-6; genus UBA8475. Next base: position 989 of record CAZOGP010000056.1, read on the forward strand.
TTTGCCGCCAAAAAAGCGGCAAAGATATTCTATCTTGCGTACTCTATGGTCCTGGTCTCCCTTATCACCGTCACCTTGATCTCACCCGGAAATTGCAATTCCTGTTGAATTTTATTGGCCACGTCACGTGCCAATTTTCTGGCTTCAATATCGTCGATTTTTTCCGGCTGAACAAAGATCCTGATCTCGCGGCCCGCCTGAATGGCGTAAGATTTTTCCACGCCCGCAAAAGAATTAGCCACTCTTTCCAGTTCCTCCAGGCGCTTTAAATACGCCTCCAGGGTATCTTTGCGCGCACCGGGCCGGGCACCAGAGATCTGGTCGGCTACCTGCACGATCACCGCTTCCAAGCTTTCGTAAGGATACTCTTCGTGGTGCGATTGCATCGCCTTGATAACCTCCTCGGGCATATTGAACTTTTGCAAGATCATTTTGCCGATCTCCACGTGCGAACCCTGAACTTCATGCGTCACCGCTTTACCGATATCATGCAACAAACCGGCTTTTTTAGCTAAATTAACATCCGCGCCAACTTCCGCGGCAATGGACGCGGCCAAGTGCGCCACTTCCAGCGAATGTAACAAAACATTCTGGCCGTAGCTGGTCCTTAAGCTCAAACGACCCAAGATCCTGATGAGCTTGGGATCCAGACCCGCCACGCCGGTATCATATGCGGCGGCTTTCCCGGCTTCAGCGATTTTTTCTCCTATCTCCTCTTTGGCCTTTTCCACCGCGTCTTCGATCCTGGCCGGCTGAATGCGTCCGTCGGACATCAATTTTTCCAGCGCCACTTTGGCGATCTGGCGGCGAACCGGATCAAAAGCCGAAATCACGATTGCGCCGGGGGTGTCGTCAACGATTATTTCCACGCCCGTTAATTTTTCCAAAGTTTTAATATTGCGGCCTTCTTTGCCAATAATCCGCCCTTTAAGTTCGTCCGAAGGCAAGGCCACCGAAGAGGTCGTGATCTCAGCAGATTGTGAAGCGGCGTAGCGCTGCATGGCGTAGGTCAAAATATTGCGCGCCTTTTTTTCCAGCTCTTCTTTTCCCTCCTGCTCCAGTTTTTGTATCCGTTCCAGCAAGACTGCCCCCTGTTCCTTTTCCACTTGCGCCAGCAATTCTTCTTTGGCCTGTTCAACGCTTAACTTAGCCACTCGCTCCAGCTCTTTTAATTTTTGCGCCTGGAGTTGTGCTAAATCCTCTTTTATCTCTTTGACCTTTTCAACTTTTTCCGCTACTTCAATAAATTTTTTATCCAGGTCCTTCTCCTTAACTTCCAATGACTGTTCCTTTCTTTCCAGCCGGTCTTCCAAGCGCATGATCTGCTGTTCCCGATCTTTTTGTTCGTGCTTGGCTTCCTCCAAGATCTGGATAGCCTTATCCTTGGCGCGGATCTCGACTTCCTTAGCTTCGCGCTTAGCCTTCTCGGTCATTTTCGCCAGCTTGCCTTCAATGCTGCCAACCTGTTTTTTAGCGATGCTCTGGCGCGACAGATAACCCAAAACGGAACCGGCGACCAGCGCGCCGATCCCAATGATAATTGATATTAAACTTAAGTCCATAAAGTTAGAGCAGAGGCCCTAACCAATATGAATTTCCCTAACTAAAAATGTAAATCTCAAAGTGAAAAATTAAGGTGTCCCGCAGCTGCGGGACTTATTAAATAAATGCGCGTAGCGCATACCAAAATTTTACATTTTGATATTTTAATTTTACATTTCTAATTGTTAAAACACAAAAGAGATTGTGTTTTTTCAAAAAGCTATCGCTAAATAGCCTTTCTAAGGATCTTATCCACCACGCCGTATTCCTTGGCTTCCTCGGCGGACATGAAAAAATCGCGGTCCGTGTCTTTTTCCAAGCGCTTGATATCCTGGCCGGTATGCTTGGCTAAAATTACGTTCAAGCGATCTTTCACCTTCAATATCTGCCTGGCGGCGATATCAATATCCACCGCTTGCCCCTCGGCGCCGCCCATGACTTGGTGCAGCAGCACTTCGGAATTTGGCAAGATATAGCGCTTGCCGGCCTTGCCGGCCACCAGCAACACCGCGCCCATGGAAGCGGCCATGCCGATACAAATTGTGGAAACGTCCGCTTTCACGTATTGCATAGTGTCGTAGATGGCGAGGCCCGCCGTGACGACTCCCCCGGGGCTGTTGATATAAAGTTGGATATCCTTTTTGGGGTCTTGCGAATCCAAGAACAGCAACTGCGCGATAACCGCGTTAGCTACTGCGTCGTTGATCGCTCCACCCAAAAAAATTATCCGCTCTTTAAGCAGCCGCGAATAAATGTCGTAGGCGCGCTCGCCGTCTGGCGATTTTTCTATGACCGTCGGGATCAAATTCATAAATGGTCGAAACCTAACTCTTTATAATTAATGATTTTATGCTATTTTCTATATTCGTAATTTCTTACAAATACAGAAAAAGACACAAAACTAGGTGTCGTTGCGAGAAGCACATTCGCTTCGCTCAGTATAAACTCCGCAACGAAGCAATCCCGCCCGCGCTTCGCCCAAGGCTTCGGCCGGGCGAGTGGACGCGGCAGTATCGCGTCATCGCCGCGCTCGTCCTACGGACTCGCTCGCGATGACGCTATTTTTATAATTTACATCTTTTCCAACGCTTCGAAAACTTTCTCATTTTTTAACCTTCCCTTAGTATATTCCAGCAGAGCGGCCATGTCAATTTTAACTTTCACCGCGTCCCAATCCGGATAGTGTTTGATAATATGGTTCATCTCCTCTTCGGTCTCCAGATCTGTCACTTGAATCTTTTCCAAATCCGCGATCTGCCGTAAGATTAACCCGGCTTGCGCCCGTTCTATGGCCTTAGGCAGCCATTCTTGTCGCATCTGCTCCTCGGTCTTTTTGAGGTTTTTCAGATACTCGCCGTAGGCCAAACCCATCTGCGTTAAATTTCCCTTAAATTCGTCCTCCATCTTATGGAGCTCGGCCTGAACTAAAATTTCCGGCAATTCCATTTCTGATTTTTTCACGATGGCTTGTAGGATTTTCGCGCGCCAGGCCTCTTTGGCTTTTTGTTCTTTCTCTATAGCTAACCCCTCTCTGATATTATTTTTTAACGCCTCCAGAGTTTCAAACTTGCCCAGGGACTTCGCAAATTCATCGTTGAGCTCGGGCGCTTGCGGCTCCTGCACCAAATTCATTTTCACTTCAAAATCCACCAGCCTGCCGGCTAAGTTTTTGGCGCTAAAATCTTCCGGGAAAACTAAACTGAAATTTTTAGCCTCGCCTTCCTTCAAACCAATCAATTGTTCTTCAAATCCCGGCACAAATTCCCCCTCGCCAATTAACAGCGGGTGATTTTTACTCTCGCCGTTCTCAATGGTTTTCCCCTCCTGCTTGGCCGTAAAATCCACCTCCACCCTGTCCCCTTTTTGCGCTGGCCGCACAACGGTGGCATATTTTGTCCTGGATTTTCTTAACCACTCCAATGACTCAATCACTTCTTTCTCTTCCACTTTCATCTGATCTTTGGTCTTGGGCTTATCGGCTTGGGCGATTTTCCGGTAGTCCGCTAATTTTATGGGCGGCAAAATTGCGGTCTTAATTTTAAACTCAAACGGATTGCCAATCGCCACTTTTAAAACCTGGATTTCGGGACGGCCGATGGCATCAATGCCTTTTTCCTCCAACGCCTTAACGTAAGTTTTGCGCACGGCCAAATCCGCCGCCGCCTCCAAAATATGCCCCTGCCCCACTTTTTGCTCCACCATTTCTTTGGGCGCCATGCCCGGGCGAAAACCTTCAATTTTCACTTCCTTACCCAATTTTCTTGTCGCCTCATCAACAAACCGGCCCCATTCAACGGGGTCAAGTTCGATTAATATTTCCATTTCGGATTTGGGAAGATTTTTGATTTCGGTTTTCATAT
>CAZOGP010000057.1:0-4544 GCA_964579775.1 uncultured Candidatus Saccharibacteria bacterium
GCCCAGAAAAGGTGTCAGGTACCGTTTTTTGGTCGGCCGGGATTCCTTGTGACGATTTCTAAACCGAATTTTCTAATCGTCTTATTTAGCCATTCTGAGTCGCCAAGAGGTCGGCTCTTTTTTATTGATTCCCTAATTAATTCTAGGCTATTTTTTGAATCCGCCCTGTTTATATATTCTAACAAATCACCCGGAATGGCAATGGGCCACGGGTCTATCATCTCTTTTTGCTTCAAAGTCCCAAACTCCCTCCTCCACAAAGACGACCATTTCCAGTCTTGAGCTTTCTTAACTAAGCCGGCTCGCATCGCATTTCTTTCAACATAACTTGCGGCTTGTAAAAAATAGTTTTCTTTCTGAATTATAAACGCCTTATATCTCCCCTGGTATAAATGACCGCTACCGACATTATGGTAATGCGCGTGCCAGCGCTGCGCGTGCGTCAAGGCAAGACGTTGCATAAACTTATTCAACCCACCATCGTCCTCCGGCGATAAAATAAAATGCCAATGATTTGGCATTAAGCAATAAGAGAATATCTTTATTGGATTTTTTTCTTTAGCTTCCTGAATTACAGATTCAAAAGCCTCGTAGTCTTTTTCTTTTCTAAAAATTTCCACACCGGCATTAGCACGGTTTAAAACGTGATATATTTCGTCTCTAACATCAATTCGCGGCGCTCGTCCCATATAAGAATATTATATACCCGCATACCAAAAGTGTCAGGTACCCTGGAAAAAGGTACCTGACACTTTTTTACATGGCACGGGATGGAGGAATCGAACCTCCGCCAACGGTTTTGGAGACCGTAGTACTACCACTATACTAATCCCGCGTATTGGCTTAGAGCTTATGGCTAATGGCTTATAGCAGAATATAAAAATACTGGCTTATGGTAACAAAGTTTTCTTAAATGCCCTAATTCTTTTGATCAAAATTTCTGCTTCTTCGTAATGCTCATTTTTAGCCGCCAACCCAATGTAGCCGAGCTCTTGAGCAAAGTGCAAAATATTCACCGTCTCTAAAATTGACTTGATGGAAATGTTCAAGAAATTGGAAAAATCTTTATCCGTTCCGCCGGAACCTTCCGCAATGTTGTTAGAAACAGAAACAGCGGCTCTTTTTAATTGATCCGCCAAAGCAAATGTTTCGGTTTTAGGAAATTTTTCCGCAATCTTATAAAGCCGCTTGCCATAAGCGACGGCTAATTTCCATATTTCTAAAGTTTCAAACCGAAACATTTTTGCTATTCGCTATTAGCTATAAGCTATTTTTTGAGCTCTTTATGGATAGTGTGCTTCTTGCACCACTTGCAATGTTTTTTCAGCTCGATTTTGCGTTCCACTTTCCGCTTGTTCTTGCTGGACCAATAATTGATGCGTTTGCACTCCTTGCACTGAAGTTTGATCAGATTGTCTTGAGACATATGTTTACCTTTGTCATTCCGAGTAAAACGAGGAATCTCGCCCGAATGGGCGTAATAAATCTCGCATTCGCGAGAGATCCCTCACTTCGTTCGTGATGACACTTTCTGCTATTTTAATTTTTTATTGATTAGATCCTTCGTTACACTCAGGATGATGCTACGCGTCAATTCTTTTGCACCCATCGACCGGCGGCCTGATCAAATTCAAACAGGATCAGCGGCAGGGTTGATTCCTGGTCTTTCCCCGACCGCAATATCCAGCCCGATTCCCCGGCTTCAAAATACGCGTCGGTTCTATAGCTAATCTTCTGGGGCGCTTTCGAAGTGTCCGCCGTCAAAAGAAGCTGTCTTAAAATGTGCCCCTCCTCGTATTCAACATAGAAAGTGCTGTAGGAGCCGTCAATGAACCAAAACCGTTTCGCGAACCAATGGCCGCCCAGCACCGGCTCAACCGGCGAGAGCTCGGCGATACGGGAAGCCACATCTTTCATTACCACTTGCCGCAAATCTTGCTCTTCGTTCTGCGGCGTCCCGCTGGCTCCCGGCGAAATTGTCGCGGTCGGAGAAGCCACGTTAACCCCGTTCTGCCAGGGCCACTTATCGTATTTTTGCTGGTAAAAAAAGATAGCGCCAACCAGGACTAAGACCAAAACTATTAAAATGATGGTTTGTTTTTTGCTGAACATATGTATGCGAATGGCGGAAATTTATGCGAATTCCGCACATACGAATTTATAGATACCTGAGCCGAGAGCGAGATTCGAACTCGCGACCTATTCCTTACCATGGAATTGCTCTACTTCACCCCGCCAGAGCCGATGTCCAGATTCGAACTGGAGACCTACTCCTTACCATGGAGTTGCTCTACCAACTGAGCTACATCGGCTCTGGCGGGGCAAGCTGAGCTACAATTCAGACTCGAGCTTATTCTTATAATGACAATTCTTCTTTTTTAACCATTTTTCATGTTTTCGCGCCTCCAAATAAGAAAAATGTAACTTTTTGTATATTAATTTCCAAGGTCTCTTTAAAGCGGTAATTTTTAATTTACCCTGATTATGTTCTTTCAGCCTTTTTCCTGGATTTTCAGAGATACCCGTATAAAATGAATCGTCCTTTAGGCTCTTAATAAGATAAGTAAAAACTTCCATTTTAATTCTCCGGATACGCTTTTTTTACCAAATCTCCTTTGCCGGCCATCGCTTCCCGAACCGGTGCCAAAATTTTTACCAATTCTCCGACCAGCGCTTTTTTCAGATCTTCCGGGTGCAGTTTTTTGTCAACGAAATCTTTTTCCAGCTCCGCGTAATTTTGGTATTCAACATTGCCCCCGAATTTATCCGGCCGCTGAACCAACAGCATTTCCCCCTTATCTTCCTTTAAAACCATTAAAACGTACTTCATAAATACCATAATCCCGTTATCTTGCAAATCCCCCTCCGGGCAATACGCTTTTTTTATCTTGGCGCCAATCTCCGCCTCGCTGTCCAGCAGGTCAATTTTGGAACCGGGCTCCGACGCGCTCATTTTCCCGCCCGTAATCCCCAGCAACATCGGTGTCATAATGGCGACCCTCTTTTGCTGGCCGATCTTGGGATGCGCCTCGCGCGCGAAACCCAAAATCTTGCGTTGGTCCGCGCCGCCGTATTGGATATCAACACCCAAATGCTCTTCATCCAGCGTTTGCATCAAAGGATACAGGAACCCGCCCAGCTTTGGCGCGTCGCCGAATTTCACGACTTCCGCCGCCGCGTGCTTGGCGCGCTCCGCGCTCACCTGCGCGGCCAAGCGGTACAGATCCAAAGAGTATTCTCTGGATAACTGATAATCGCTGCCCTTAATAAATTCTATCTTGCTCACATCCGCGCCTATGGATTTGTACAGCGCTATCAATTCCGTTTTATAAAATTCCACCCGTTTATCCAGCAATTCCACCGGGCTTTTGGTATTATCTAAATACGCGTGCAAATCCGCCAGTAAAATTTTCACTTTCAAGCCTGCATTCACAAAATCCTTGATCTTCATCGCCGGAATCATATAACCAATATGCGGCCGACCCGTCGGCGCGTAGCCCAAATAAACCACCGGCTCCGCTTTATTTTTCAAAAGCTCCGCCAGCTCTTCCTCCGTTAAGATCTCTTCGGTATTTCGCTTGATTAAATTTAGTTTTTCTTCTATGTCCATATCTATTCCCTCCTTTCTGTAAAGGAGGGACAGGGAGGATTTAGCCCTCTTGTTTTTTATAATAACGGGAAAACAGAAAGAAATCAAGCGAAAAAATACAGGAGATGATTAATCTCCTGTATAAACAGGCCTTCCTCAAACACCGCAACGATCAGCATCATTTGACTTCAAACGGCATAACCGCCACCAAATCGTCGTTAAGATAAATTTTGTATTCGTACTGGCCGACGGGCTCTGACAAGGATTCGCAACCAATACTGTTGCCCGGCCCCATGGCCTGCGGAAAAGCTCCGCCGCGAGGTTGAAAATCTTGCTTGGCGCTCACATCATAGACAGAGGACGAAAGAGTATCGGCAGGAACTTGTTTTTTCATGTTTATGCTCGTACAAAACTGTTCGCCGGCGCTAAAAACACTGGTTTTTACGATTTTTGACGGCTCAAATTTGGCGCCAACCGGCAATTTAGCTACAAAAATACTTGTAAAAAATTCATTGAATTTTACTTTATCGGGCTGTTCGGACAGATCAGCCGCACTTTCTTCGCCAGCGGGTTGGCCGGCCGGCTGATTGCCCGGCGCTTTACCGCCTAAAAAAACATATGTTCCGCCGGCAACTACCACCACCAGCAAAGCAATAATAATGTAAAGTAATTTGTTACTCATATTTTTATTATTAAAAATAATTGCATTTTTATGTTAACACCTAACTCCAAATTAGTTATCCACCAACGCTAATAAAAAACCACCCCGGAATTGAAGCAGTTTTAAAATTAAGTAAAAAAAGAGCCCACCGAATCAGTTCTGGAACCCCTACTTTTTGAATCAAGTAGTAAGCTTTCTAACCTTCTCTTATTATATCAAATACAGATCTCTTGGTCGGAAGGGTTTCTTGTAAAATATTTATACGAAGCCGTATTTTACCCTGTTAATAACTCC
>CAZOGP010000058.1:0-4503 GCA_964579775.1 uncultured Candidatus Saccharibacteria bacterium
ATTATGGACGGCAACCGGCGCTGGGCTAAAGAACAGGGTTTGCCGACATTAAAGGGCCACAAAATAGGGTATAAAAAAGTAAAAGAATTGATGCAATGGGCCAAAGAATTCGGCGTCTCCACGGTTTATCTTTATGCTTTTTCCACCGAGAACTGGCATCGCTCAAAAGAAGAAGTTGACTATTTAATGAGTATTTTTTCGCGAGCTTTTAGCCAAGATGCCAAGGACTTCATAATAGAAAAGATTCGGGTTAAATTCATTGGTCAGATAGAGCGCTTTTCGCCGATATTAAGAAAGAGCATCCAGCTTCTGGAAAGGACGACCAAAAATTTTACCGGCCCGACCCTGGTAATTTGTTTATCCTACGGCGGCCGGGCAGAAATCTTGGAAGCAGCCAAAAAGATTAGTCGCGACAAAACTCCCGCGGAAATCCTCAAATTTACCGAAGAAGATTTTTCCCGCTTTTTGTGGACGGCCGGACTACCCGACCCGCAACTGGTCATTCGCACTTCCGGGGAAGTGCGCACATCAAACTTTTTGCCCTGGCAGGCGGCGTACAGTGAATGGTATTTTACCAAGACCTACTGGCCGGCATTCAGCAAGGACGAATTTGAGGACATTCTGAAAGATTTTTCAAAGCGAGAGATAAGACAGGGTAAGTAGCTCACCCTTCGACTCGCTACGCTCGCTCAGGGAATAATTATTTTACTGCCTGAGCGTAGTCGAAGGCTATTTTTTATTCCTACTTTTTGCTATAATTTCTATAGATACCCATAAATTAAACCTATGGACCTACAATTTTTTGCTTATTTTCTCGCTGGCGTATTTCAAGATTTCCTGGTCACCATTAACCAGCGCTACGTCATCAAGAACCGGATTATTTCGGCAATGGTGACTTCGTTCATAATCACCATTGTGAGCCTCGTTGTTCTATACAATATCCTCTCATCGCTTGACCCGCAAAAAAGTATTCCGGCCATAATTGTCTATGCCCTGGGCATTGCCGTGGGCACGCTTTTGGCGATGAAATTAAAAATTGGACAAAAGAATAATAACTAATAAACTTTAATTAAAAATATGGAAGACGACATCAAATACGAATTCCAAAAGATCGCGGAGGCGATAGACAGGATAAAAAGAGGCGAGCTATCCAGTATTAAGGAAAAACTCAGCGATTTTAACGCGCAAGAGCTTAAATACGCGCTGAACGACATAAAAGACAGATTGGATAAACTGGAAAGTAAAATACAAAAATAGTTAATTTTATGTCATTCCCGCCCCGCATCAAGTACGGGGTAAACTGGGAAGCGGGAATCCAGGTTTTATTCCTCTCTTTATAAAGGAGATGCTGGGAGGGATTTAATACAAGACCTGGATTCCGGCTCAAGGCCGGAATGACAACAACGTTATATGTTATCAAAAACCCTTCAAAAATTTTTAGATACCAATAAAATCAAACATGAAGTGATTAAACACAAAACCGTGTACACGGCTTTTGATAAAGCCGCCACGCTACGCGCCAAGCCCCAGGAAGTGGGGAAAACGGTGGTTGTTTGCTTTGATAAAAAACATTATATGCTGGGACTTATACCATCTAACAAAAATCTTGATAAGAAAAAATTACTAAAGGCTATCAATAACTCCCCCAATTCCCCCTCTTATTTTAAGAGGGGGGTAGGGGGCGTTAAAAATAACCGCGTACACTTTTCGCGACTCGATTTTACCACGGAAAAATGGCTGAAGGCCAATATCAAGGGCGCGAGCCTTGGCGCCACGCCGCCTTTCGCTACTCTTTACAAATTGCCGTTTTTCATAGATAATAGCCTATTAAAACTAGAGAAAATCGTTGTTAACGGAGGGGCGTACGAGCTTTCTATTAAGCTGGCACCAGTCAGTCTAATTAAGCTGGACCCCAGTACCTTAAAAGGTAGTTTTTCAATGGCGAAAAAATGACATCGTCATTTTTGACGATGTCATCCCGCACTTGATGCGGGATCCAAGGCCTGGATTCCTGCTTTCGCAGGAATGACAACAAATTGATTTAGTTATGTGGACTATTGTAGTAAAATAATTTGTTATCAATGCTATACTGAAAATATGAAGTGGTCAAAGGAGACCAACCCCGTGCCATATTGGAAAAGATTTTTAACGAATCTTCTGATTGCGTTTATTTTAACGATTGTATTTTCCTTTTTATTTGCTGGATTTAATGGATCTATTCTGCAAGCATTTATTTATTATTTTGTAAGTTGGTTGGCGATTGCAACAATAATGGATTATTATACACACCGATAAATTATCCACATTTTTTAATACATACTTTCTCGTAGATGTCTTAATTGTCGGTATCTCAAAACGACACCCAACAGAACTATTTATTACGAAGACCACAATAGCTGCGGTCTCCTTTTTTATTTTGAAAAATACCGTTAATAAAGTATAATAGAAAGAAGAAATGTTGTCGCGAGCGAGTTCCGCCATGACGGGGCGAACGTGGCAATCCCGCTATATTACCGCATCCACGGGATTGCTTCGCCCTATTCGAACAGGGCTCGCAACGACAAATTAAATATGCTCCAAGTCCTAACTTCACTTTTAATTCTGCTTAATCCCGTGGTCGCTTTTTTCACGCCCGGCCACGCGCCGCTTCAAGACGCTCTTCAAAAAGAAGCGGCTTTCGTTAATTTTGACGAGTATAAATTGCCCTTATCGGAGAATATTTTTTTGGCTTCCCAATTGATTCCAGCTTACCCTATCAGAAATTGGAACGTCGCCGACCCGGAAATCACCGCCAAGATCGCGTTCGTTTTTGAAACCACGCGCCAGCGCGTTCTTTGGCAAAAAGATGGCTTACACGAATCACGTCCCATTGCCAGCCTGACGAAACTCATGACGGCACTCGTGGTGATGGAAAATACCAAACTGGACGAAGTTTTTACGGTCAGCAAAAAAGCGGTCCAAACAGAAGGGGAGCTGGGCGGCTTAGTCGTCGGCGAACAATTAACCGTTGCCAATTTACTCTATGCTTTACTGGTTGAATCCAGTAACGATGCGGCCGTGGCGCTGGCCGAGGGAGTAAGCAAAAAAATAGCCTCCGACTCCGCTACGCTCCGCTCAGGCAATATTGCTAATACAAATAGTTTATCCCCTGAACTCCTCGAGTCGAGCTCGGAGTCGAGACTTATCGAAGGGGCTCCGCTATTTATTGACCTGATGAACCAAAAAGTCAAAACCTTGGGTCTGGCCAACACGATTTTCACCGACCCCAGCGGCCTGGAAGCGACTAACCAATCCAGTGTCTGGGATCTGAATATCATCATGCAAGAGTTCTTAAAATACCCGGTTCTACAAAAGATCACCCAAACCGCGGCTATTGATTTTAAATCCGTTGACGCCAAATTCAGCCACCACTTGACCAGCACCGATAAGCTTCTGGGCCAGTATCTGGAAATTATCGCCGGAAAGACCGGCTATACCGAAGAAGCCGGCAACTGCATGATCCTGGCCTGGCGCGCGCCCAATAACCAGGGAACCATCGTTTCCATCATCATGGACAGCCAAGACCGCCTGGCCGAAAGCGCGGCGATTTTAGAATGGACAAAAGAGGCTTTTTTATGGTAAATTTAGATTAATCTTGAATATACTTAATCGCATCAGTTCCCTCCTTTCGTAAAGGAGGGTTAGGGAAGATTTAAGCGGACTTACTTAGACCAACAACGTCTAAATCTCCCCCCAACCCCTCTTTACGAAAGAGGGGTGTTGTTTTTGAATCTATGTCCGATTTATTTCAAATTTCCCGAATTTTGGGATTGGCGGCTTTGTCTTTCGCAGTTGCCTTCGCGCTGACGCCTTTCTGGATAAAGATCTTAACGAAATACCGGCTGGGCAAACAGATCCGGGCGGAAGGCGCGCCAATATATAACCAGATGCACCAAAAAAAAGAAGGCACCCCGACCATGGGCGGCCTTTTAATTTGGCTGACTACTTTGCTTCTGGCGGTCCTTTTTTGGGTGTTATCGGTTATGGACGTTGACCATCTTATCGGCAAACTGAACTTTTTAAACCGCTCCCAAACTCTCCTGCCATTAGGAGCGTTGGTAGCTTCGGCGCTCGTCGGAATGGCTGACGACTTGCTGGGCATCTTTCATGTCGGGCCAAAAGGCGGCGGGCTTAAAATGCGCCACCGTTTCTTGATTTATACGGTTATTGCCAGCTTTGGCGCCTGGTGGTTCTATTCAAAGCTGGAATGGAGCACGGTCCATATTCCTTTCATTGGTAACTTTGATATCGGCCTCTGGTATATTCCCATCTTTATTTTCATACTGGTCGCCACGGCTTTCTCGGTCAATGAAACCGACGGCCTGGACGGCTTGGCCGGCGGCACGCTAATGACGGCTTTTGGCGCCTACGGCGTTATTGCTTATGCGCAAGGGCACTTTGACCTAGCCGCTTTTTGCGGCGTAATTTTAGGCGCGCTCCTGGCCTTTTTATGGTTCAACATTA
>CAZOGP010000059.1:0-4481 GCA_964579775.1 uncultured Candidatus Saccharibacteria bacterium
CAATTAATTAAACGGCCGAGAAAAAGGCTGATGAGAAAACCTAAGGCCTCGGCGCTTTGGCGCGGTTTTAATAGCAAGAAAAATAAACCGACTCAATATCCGTCGCCTTTTAAGCGCGGCGTTTGTTTGAAAGTGACAACAACCACTCCCAAAAAACCTAATTCCGCTTTGCGCAAAATCTGCCGCGTGCGTTTGACCAATGGCATGGAAGTGACGGCGTATATTCCGGGCGAGGGGCATAATTTACAGGAGCATTCCGTGGTGGTGCTGCGGGGCGGACGCGTTAAAGACTTGCCGGGCGTGCGTTACCACGTGGTGCGCGGCGTTTTGGACACTACTGGCGTTGAAGGCCGCAAGAAAGAGCGGAGTAAATACGGGGCGAAACGGCCTAAATAAAATCCGCTCGGCGTCCGCTTCGAAAAACCGCAGTCAGCCAGATAATATTAATAACAAGTTTTAACTCCGGCTGCTGCTTGGCGCTCGCCGCGCAAGCAAGATTTAAATAAAAAAGTAAGGACGCGTCTGCGCGACATTTTTCTCAGCGGACGCCTCTCTTATATATAAATTCATGCGCAGAAAACGAAACTATAAACGAGATATTTTGCCCGACCCGAAATTCCAGAATGTGGCTGTGGCAAAATTCATTAACCGCTTGATGACCCGCGGCAAGAAATCAACCGCCCAGCGGGTGCTTTATGACGCTTTTGATATTATAGTTAAGCAACAAAAAGACCCGTTGCAGATCTTTGACGAAGCGATAAAAAATATTTTGCCGGCCCTGGAGGTCAAGTCCAAGCGCATCGGCGGCGCCAACTATCAGGTGCCCCGGGAGGTTCGGGGCGAGCGGAAATTAACCTTGGCGTTTCGCTGGATAATTGAAGGTTCGCGGGCCAAAAAAGGCAAACCGATGGCCGCCAGATTAGCGGAAGAATTTTTGGCCGCCTCCAAGAACGAGGGCACGGCTATCAAGAAAAAACAAGATATGCACCGAATGGCGGAAGCAAATAAAGCATTCGCGCACTTTTCTTGGTAAATCAATTTAACAATTTAACATTCTAACAATTAAACATAAGAAAATTTAGTCTTCCGCATTTTGTTAAGTTAGTTTAATTGTTTAGATGTTTAAATGAATTTATGCGAGCCCATCCTATAGATAAAATTCGCAATATCGGCATTATTGCCCACATTGACGCCGGCAAGACCACGGTTTCCGAGCGGGTGCTTTTTTATACCGGCGTTTCGCACAAGATCGGCGAAGTGCACACGGGCGACACCGTCATGGACTGGATGGAACAGGAACGGGAACGCGGCATCACGATCACCGCCGCCGCCACCACTTGTTTTTGGAAAGATTGCCAGATCAATATTATTGATACGCCCGGCCACATTGATTTTACCGTTGAGGTGCAGCGCTCCTTGCGTGTACTCGACGGCGCGGTCGTGGTGTTTGACGGCGTGGCGGGAGTGGAGCCGCAGTCGGAAACCGTGTGGCATCAGGCCGATAAATATGGCGTGCCGCGGTTCTGCTTTATTAATAAAATGGACCGCATGGGCGCTAACTGGGAAAAAGATCTATTTTCCATCCATGAACGCTTGACGCCCAACGCCTTGCCGATAAATTTACCGATAGGCGCGGAAGAGAATTTTTTGGGCGTCATCGATCTGTTTAAAATGAAAGCGATAAAATTTGAAGGGGAGAAAGGCGAGAAAATTGTGGAGGAGGAGATTCCAGCCGACAAATTGGAGTGGGCGAAAAAATGGCGCCAGACTTTGATTGAAAAGATCGTTGAGCAGGATGACGCCCTGATGCAGAAATATCTGGATGGCCAGGAAATTCCGGCCGAGACTTTAAAGCAAACTTTGCGTCAGGCCACCATGGCTATCAAGATCATTCCAGTGCTGTGCGGTTCGGCCTTGAAAAATAAAGGGGTACAGTTGATGCTGGATGGCGTTTGCGATTTTTTGCCGTCGCCCGTTGACCTGCCGCCGACCGAGGGTTTTGACGCTAAAGACGAAACGAAAAAAATTATTCGCGAACCAAAAGACGACGCGCCGTTTTCCGCTCTGGCTTTTAAAGTGGCGACCGACCCGTTCGTGGGCCAGCTGACTTTCTTTAGAATATACTCGGGCACCCTGATTGCCGGCTCTTATGTTTTAAATACCGCTTCAGGCAACCAAGAGCGGATCAGCCGGATCTTGCGCATGCACGCCAATCACCGCGAAGAAGTGAAGGAAATGTACGCGGGGGAAATTGCCGCGACCGTGGGGTTAAAAAGCACGGGAACGGGTGATACGCTTTGCGACCCCGCCAACCCTATTATTTTGGAAAAAATGGAATTTCCCGAGCCTGTCATTTCCGTGGCCATTGAACCTAAAACTAAAGCGGACCAGGAAAAAATGGGCGTGGCGTTGCATCGTTTGGCAGAGGAAGATCCGACTTTCAGGATTCAGGGAGATCCCGATACCGGCCAGACCATCATCAAAGGCATGGGCGAATTGCATTTGGAAATTATCGTGGACCGTATGATGCGTGAGTTTAAGGTGGAAGCCAATGTCGGTCAGCCGCAGGTGGCGTATAAAGAAACTATTAAGGGCCAGGCCGAAGCCGAAGGCAAATACATCCGCCAGTCGGGCGGTCGCGGCCAATACGGCCATGTTTGGTTGCGCGTTGAACCTAAAGAAAAAGGCACCGGTTTTGAATTTGAGAACGATATCAAAGGAGGTCTTATCCCGCAGGAATTTATTCCGGCCGTGGAAAAGGGCGTGAAAGAAGCGGTGGATAAAGGTGTTTTGGCGGGCTATCCCTTGGTGGATATAAAAGCGACGCTTTATGACGGGTCATACCATGACGTTGACTCTTCGGAAATCGCTTTTAAAATTGCCGGCGCTATGGCGTTGCAGGAAGCGGCTCGGCGCGCCAAGCTTATCTTGCTGGAACCAGTGATGCGGCTACAGACGATCATCCCGGAGCAATTTATGGGCGACGTTATTGGTGATATCAATTCCAAACGCGGGCGCATCGATAATATGAGCGAGCGCGGCGAAGGCGTGGCCCGGGTGAAAGTGATCGATGCCAAAGTGCCCTTGTCCGGGATGTTCGGCTACGCGACTTCTTTGCGATCAATGACACAAGGCCGGGCGAACTTTACCATGGAATTTGACCACTACGAAGAAGTGCCTAATAATATTACACAGCAAATTATGGAGGGGAGAAAGAAATAAATCATTTTAACATACTAACATTTAAACATAAAAACATTCAGAAGGATTAGTGCCTTGTTAAAATGTTAAGATGTTTAAATGTTTAAATGAATTTATGTGGGACACCATCAAACAAATATTGAAAAAAAGTCGCGCGACTTGTATCATTGTAGAAGAAGGCCAACCGGCCTACGTTATTATGCCTTTTGATGATTATCAAAAGAGCCTGGAGAGCGATTCAGCCATCAAAACAGCCGGGCCGCGATTTAAGGATGGGGCTGACGACTCCGGGCTTCTGGAAAAGATCAATCAAGAAATCGTTGATTGGAAAGCGAAGCAAACGGAGAACTCGCCGGAAGTCCAATTGTCCGATATCCAAGATAGCGATGAATTAAGGATAGAAAATCTGCCATTGGCTTAAAATACGGGCGATTGACAGGATAAGAGGGTATTTTAAAGTTGACGGGGTTGACCCCGTCAAAAGCCCGGCTGAATTTGGCGATGAAATACTTCTTTTACCCGATTTCGCCTGCGGCTTTTCCTGATAATAAACTAGGTTTAGCAGAAGGCTTTATACGGGGTTGACTTTTAAGCAAAATTAAGATAAGATAAAATAGTCATAAATTTTAAAAATATATATAAATTAACAATTAACAATTAGCAATTAACTATTAAGTTAACTGTTAACCGTTTACTGTTAACTGTTCTATGGCAGAAAAATTTGAACGCACCAAGCCCCACGTTAACGTCGGCACCATTGGCCACGTTGACCACGGCAAAACCACCTTAACCGCCGCGATGCTCCATGTTTTGGGCTTGGCGGGTTTTAAGGCGTCTCAAAAAGGCGTTGACCAGATCGACGCCGCGCCAGAAGAAAAAGCCCGTGGGATCACGATTGCCACTTGCCACGTGGAATATGAAAGCGAGAAGCGCCATTACGCGCACATTGACTGCCCGGGCCACGCCGACTACATCAAGAACATGATTACCGGCGCGGCGCAAATGGACGGCGCGATTTTGGTGGTCGCGGCGACGGACGGCCCGATGCCCCAGACCCGCGAGCATATTTTGTTGGCTTATCAAGTTGGCGTGCCGCGGCTGGTAGTCTTCTTGAACAAAGTTGACCAGGTGGATGATCCGGAAATGATTGATTTAGTGGAACAGGAGATCCGGGAACTTTTGACCAAATATAATTATCCGGGCAACGAAACTCCGATTATCCGAGGTTCGGCCTTAAAAGCTTTGGACGCCAAATCGAAAGACGATGAAGCGGCCAAGCC
>CAZOGP010000060.1:0-4418 GCA_964579775.1 uncultured Candidatus Saccharibacteria bacterium
TCATCGGAATCAAACGCCATGGCTAAATTTTTGCTGTAGCGGCCGATAATATTCAAATGGCTTTCGGTTAACGCCGTGCCGGAAGACGCCACTGCATTAATAACGCCCGCCTGATGAGACATTATCAGATCCATATATCCCTCAACAATAACGCCCAGGTCCTTGACGCGAATTTCGTTCTTGGCCCTGTTCAATCCGTAAAGAACACTGCTTTTATCGTAAAGCGGGGTTTGCGGCGAATTCAGGTATTTGGCCATATCTTCTTTTTTAGCCGCCTCGCCGAAGATCCGGCCGCCAAAAGCAATAACCTGTCCCTGGCTGTCAAAGATCGGAAAAATTATCCGGCTCCGAAACCTATCGTAATAATGTGATAACGCCCTCTCGCTTCGCTCGCCCCCTCTTAAATTAAGAGGGGGGCGGGGGGAGTTATTATTTTCTTCACGTTTAATGATCAATCCAGCCACCTCTATTTCCTCGTCTTTATAGCCCCGGCTTTTTAAAAAATCGCCTAGCGCCCGCCAGTTGTCGTGCGCCCAGCCCAACCGCCACTCTTTTATAACTCCCGGCTTCATCCCGCGCTCCGTCAAATATTGATAAGCTTTTTTACCCGCCGCGGTTTTATGCAATTGCGTTTCAAAAAATTTGGCCGCCAGTTCGCAAACCTCATAAAGCCGCTTTTTCTGCGATTGGATCTGCGGGTCCTGTTTTTTCAGAACCACGCCGGCTTTGCGCGCCAACAGCCGCAGGGCATCGCCAAATTCCACGCCCTCGATCTTCATCACAAAACCGAAAATGTCTCCGCCCAAACCGCAACCAAAACAATGCCAGATCTGCCGCTCCGGTGAAACCATAAAAGACGCCGTTTTTTCGGCGTGAAAGGGACATCTGGCTTTCCAGTTCCGGCCGGCCTTGGTCAGTCTGATATATTCTCCCAGCACCTCCAGAATATCCAGCTTTTGTTTGATCTGGTCAATGACGCCATCGGACATCGAGCATAAAAACAAAAAAACAAAAGAACAAAAAAACAAAAGAATGTTTAAATGTTTAAATGTTTAAATGTTAATTGACTATTATCTCGCCCGTCATGCTCGGATGCAAAGAGCAATGATATTTATAGTCTCCGGCCACGTCAAATGTTTTGCTGTAAGCCTTAGCCGGCGCGATCTGGCCGCTGCCCCAGCTGTCACCGGTAACGGTGTGAGCTTTTGAATCTTCATTGAACCAGGTAACCTTCACGCCAATCTTAACAGGATTCAAATTAGGAATAAACTGACTGTCGCGGATAAAAATATTAAGCTGTTTTTCCGGGTCCGGCGTTGACTTGGCGCCAAAAAAAGTAGTTATTTTTGACCAATCAATGTTTTGCAAATACTGCGAGTTTATTTTTTGCCAATAGGCTCCAGCCAGGTCCAGCGCCTTGAAGCTGGTATAATTTTGCAAAGCCCAGCCGCCAACCGCGATGATAATAATTAAAATGATTAGCTTTTTCATAAATTAATCTTCTTGGTTGTCATTCTGAACGGAGTGAAGAATCTACTGTTTTTAGATTCTTCTGTCGCTATGCTCCCTCAGAATGACTACACCTACGAAGACGCGAAAAAATTATTTATAAAATTTATTTATTTCCGCCACACGATTATCACAACCCCGATAAAAACTAAAAGCAGCGGCCAATAATTGACCATTTGAGCCCGCAGCCAAAAAGGCATGAAGTTGTTAGCCAAAAAAACCAAGCCTAAAATGACCAGCACCCAGCCAAAAAGCCCGCTGTGGCGCCTGTCTTTAATGACTATCTCCTGTTTGTCTTTTTTAAATTCATCGCGCAGGTCCTGGGCTTTAGCCTTGATCTCTTCGGCAAATTCTTTCACCCGCTGCTCATTAATAACCGCTTCCCCGTCGGAATCCTTGGGCATGATCAGCCATAAAATAAGGTAGATCAAAATACCTGAACCGCCCAGTGCCACCACCAAAATAAAAAGCAAGCGGATGATGGTTGAGTCCACCTCAAAATATTCGGCCAGCCCGCCGCAGACGCCGGCCAATATCTTATCGGTTTGGGAACGATGCAAAGATTTATTGCTCATATCTTTAGTTTTTACGCTTATTAATACTAATATTATACGCCCCAACAGCCGATTTTACAAGTAAAATCGGCTGTTTTAAAATAGAGCTCATTCAAATTTATCCCCGTACCACTTTTTTAAAAATCGTATAAATTTAACCCGATATCTTCATTATATTTCCGGCTGATTTCTCCGTTAATTTTTTCAATCACGCCCTCAAAAGTTCCGCTGATATTAGCCGAACTTAAATGCCCGCCAAAGACCCGACAACTTTCATCCGAGATATTGGCGTGCAGATGAAGATAGACCTCCCCGTTCAGACGCGAAATATTACCCAAAACGGAAGTCAGTTCATAGTCGCCAGAAAATTCTTTGGTTTTATATTTTTTACTTTTAGCCTTAAACAGCCCCAGCGTAATTTTGTCCGCCGCGCCTAAACCGGTTATTGTTCCCAGTTTTATCTCTTTTTCCCGACAAAAATCCTTCAACGCCGCGATGAGTTCTTCGCCCTTATCCAGCCGAACGATATATTTATTGCCGAATTGTTTGTGGGTCATAAAATTTTATTCTTAAAAATTCTCTTACCATAAAAAAATAAAGTTAAGATTACGTCCATGCAAAGCACGTATATCGGAAAAGCCAATTCGGAAAATTGCCATGATTTTATCGCGGCGAAAGTGGTCAAAGCGCTAAATATTCCCACCTCATACACAATAACTGACTCGCTTTCCGGATATTTCCACAATTTAACCAGGGTCGGCGCGGCGGCGAAAGTATCGCTCAAAATGGCAAAGACGATCGCGATATTCGGTTCTTTTGTCAGCCACCAAAAAACCAGGGCTAAAACCGAAAGAAAACCACAAATATAATCCGATAAACCGAGTTTCCAATAAGAATTCCGGTTCACAAAAGAAGCCAAAAAGACCAGAAAGGGAATAAACCCGGACATAAAAACTGGCACCACTGCCCAAGTCACGCCGGCGGCCAGGCCGGCGCCAGTCGCGATAAACGGCGCCACAGACCACATTAACCACGTGACTCTGTTGGGTTTGGTCTCGCCGCGCAAAGTGTCTCTTATACAAAAAGCGGAACCAAATAAATTTACCGCCGCGCCCAATAAAACTAAGTATTGCCACATAATAAAGTTTCGTAATTTATAAATACAGACTCAAACCAAAAAACATATGAACAATAATGATAACCGTTAAAATTCCCGCGTTGACGCGGTGATAAGTTAAAAGTTCCGGATGCCCTTTCGTCATCCTGACACCCAAATAAATTTGCCAACAAAAACTGGCCAAAGCCAAAAAGCCGAGCCAGAAAGCTAAAGGTTTGCCGAATAAAATTATGATCATAGCGGTGTATTCTTGAAATAGCTCGAACGGAATTCTGCCCTCGTCCCGCTTCGCGGGACTCGGAATGGGCGGGCGGGCAAAATAAAAGGCGAAGCCGAGAGCATCAACAATTTCAAGTTTTTAATTGCTTTGCTCGTCCGTAGCCTTATGCGAAGGAGAGGCGACAAATTCTAAACCAGATCCTTTTTCTTGTCCTCAAATTCTTTCTTGTCAATTTCACTTTTTGCGTATCGTTCTTTCAAAATTTCAAGTGGCGATTTTTCATGATCGTGGGTGTTGCGCGATTGACTCACAAGCCATTTGATAAGCGCGACAAAGCCCGCGATTATCAATACCCACCAGAGAATCATAAAAATCCAGCCGAAGCCGACCAAAGGCCCAAATCCAAAATTCATCATAAAATTGCCTGCCCCGTAGGTCCCGCTTTGACGGGATCCTTCGGGGTTTATTGAATTATTGCTACCAAAGGGAGACGACCCGTCCTAATCGCTATCAAAGAACCACCCTCCTCCACTTCGTTTTTAGCCAAACACTAAAACCTTGTCCGAATTCTCGACCATTTTGAGCAAGTCGGACATCGTGGAAACCGGACACACCTGGCTTTCGCTCTTGCCGCGCACTTCCAAACAAGTGCCGCAAGCGTAAATTTCGCCTTTCAGCTTTTTAAATTCCGCCACTTTCGCCGAGATGTCAAAATGCTCGCTGTCAGGAACGGTATCAAGCTCCGAACCTTCGTTCATCAAAAAAATTTCTACTTGATGATTAGCTTTAAGTGCAGTAATGCCGAGGCGAAAGGTGTTCCAGGCGTGTTCCGGTTTATTTGATTGTAGAATAATACCAAATTTCATAAAATTATTTTACTAAATTAATTCGCAACGGGCGAGGCAACATTCGCCCAAAATCCGAATTCCGAATTCTGGCGGAAGGGGCGAGATTCGAACTCGCGATACCTTGCGGTATATTCGCTTTCCAAGCGAACGCACTCGGCCACTATGCGACC
>CAZOGP010000061.1:0-4342 GCA_964579775.1 uncultured Candidatus Saccharibacteria bacterium
TTTTTGTATATTCGTATACTTTCGTAATTAATAGTCAAATCATACTACCCGAATATTTTCGCTCATTTTCCCGCCGCCCAGCAGATGCAAATGGATATGCGGCACTTCCTGCCCGCCGTCGCGACCCACCCGGAAAAGCAATTTATATCCCTTTTTAGCTATATCCATTTTCTCTGCCAGCTTCTTAGCTGTCATAACCAATCTCCCTACCAGCGCTTCATGCTTATCTGACAACTCCGCGATCGAGACGATATGCTCTTTAGGAATAATTAGAATATGCACCGGCACGATCGGTTTTATATCTTTGAGGGCCACCGCCAGCTCATCTTCGTAGAGGAATTCAGCCGGAATCTCTTTATTGGCAATTTTACAAAAGATGCAATCCATAATCATGTAAACATTTAAACATAAAAGCATTTTAACAAAATGCAAAATATAAAAATCTTCTTATGTCCTATGTTTCAATGTTTAAATGTTAATATGTTAATATGATTTACTTTTTAAACCTTTTCTTCAGCTCCTCCACCACTTTTTCCTGCAGCACGGTTTCCTGCACCCCGCTTTGCATGTCGCGGATAATAACCGTGCTGTCCAATGCTTCCTGCTGCCCCAATATCAGCGCAAATTTAACGCCTAATTTATCGGCAATTTTCATCTGAGCCTTAATGGAATCCCGGCTCATTGACTCGGCCGCCAAAATACCGGCCTGATACAATCTTTCAAAAAGTTTCAGGCTTTTTTTCTTACCCATCAAGCCCAGCTGCACCAAAAAAACTTTAAAATTCGGCCCCTCGCTGACCCGCACCTGTTCTTTTTTCATCAACTCCACGATCCGATCCAGTCCCAACGCCACACCAACCGCCGGCGTTGGCTTGCCGCCGAGCTCCTTGACCAGATTATCATAGCGGCCGCCGCCGCCCAAAGCTCCAGGAGCTGCCGCTTTATCTTCCCAAAAAACCTCAAAGATCGTCTTGGTATAATAATCCAGTCCCCGCACCAAAAAGCTATCCAGAAAATACGGGAGCTCGAGCTCGTCTAAAAATTCTAGTACTTCTTTAAAATGCCGCCGGCACTCATCGCACAAATAGTCAACTGAAGCCGGCGCCTGCGTTTTGATCGGCTGGCATTTTTCTTCCTTACAATCCAGCAGGCGCAGTGGATTTTCTTTTAATCGCCGACGGCAATCCGGACAAAGCTTATCTTTCCAGTGACGATAATAATCCAGCAAGGCCTTACGGTAGGTCGGCCGACACTGCGGACAGCCAAGACTGTTAATATGAATATCTATCTTTTTTAACCCGACCGATTTCAGCAAATGGAAACAGAATTGGATTATTTGCGCATCCAATACCGAGCCTGGGTCGCCAAAGATCTCCAGCCCCAATTGATAAAGCTGGCGGTAGCGCCCGGCTTGCGGTTGCTCATGCCGGAACATCGGACCGTAATAGAAAAGCTTGACGGGCTGCGGCAAAGAAGCCATGCCATTTTCCATATACGCGCGCACCACTCCCGGCGTGCCTTCCGGCCGCAGGGCCAGGCTGGCCCCGCCCGCGGTCTTAACAAAATACATTTGTTTTTCCACAATGTCGGTCGTCGCTCCCGTGCCGCGAATAAAAAGTTCCGCGTCCTCAATGACCGGAGTTTCTATCTTAAAAAACCCGTAGTCCTGAGCCAGTTCCTGACCGGCCGCGATCAATTTATCCCAATAAGGCAGGTCTTGCGGCAAAAGATCGCGCATGCCTTTAGGGGCTTGAAATTCTTTTTTTGGTTTCTTTGGCATATTTTAGATGCTAATTTACGCCAATTAACAAACGCTAATTTACGCTAAACGCCAATTGGCGTTTTTCTTGGCGTTATATCTCATTTGGCGTTAATTGGCTTCTAATACAAGTACTCCGGCGTGCCAAAAGCCTGGGCAGTTTGTGGCGGCCAAGCCCGTAGCCAAACCCGACCCGTGATATTTTTTCCCGGCAAAATTCCCCAGCGCCGCGAATCATAGGAGGCGGAGCGGTTATCGCCTAAAACAAAATATTCTCCCGGCCCCAGCGTCATCTTGCTGCCGCCGTAAGTTGCCACGCTGGGCGCTAAGTATTTTGATTCGTCCAACACAAATCCTAAAGGGTGAACGCTGTTAAAAATTTTTACCTGGCCGTCAACGATCTCCACCGTCTCCCCGGGCAAACCGATCACTCTTTTTATATAGTATTGCGTCGGGTCAACCGGATATTTAAAAACAATTACTTCGCCGCGCGCTGGCTCGCGTAAGCGATAAGAAATTTCATCAATGATCAAATACTGATTATCATCAAAATTCGGTTCCATGGAAGCACCCTTAACAAAAAACGGCTGCATCAAATAGTAGCGGATCGGCAAAATTATCGCCAGCGTGATAACTGTAATTTTGACTACTTCAAATAAAAATAAGAAAAATGATTTCATTTATTTTTAATTCGTTTTATCTTAACGTAAGCCCATAATACACTAAAAAATGCCTTTACGCAATCCCCCGCTACAGACCAAAAATTTCATTTTATTAACCACTATCCCCTATCTGTCATTCCCGCCCCGCATCAAGTGCGGGGTAAACTCCAGCGGGAATCCAGGGCCTGGATCCCCCCGTATCAGGTACGGGGCAAGCTTAGTCAAGCCCGGGATGACAAAATATTTGTTTATTGAGCGCAATAAAGGTTATAATATAATCGATGGAAAATACAAAAATATTCCGCCATTGGCGGCTGGCCGCAATTTTTTTCCTGCTGCTGCTTTTTGGCCTTGGCGCTTCGTATATTTTCGCCAGCCAGATAAAATCAGTTTTTCAGCCGCGCGTGATCGAGATCAAAAACTCTGGCCAAGCGGAAAAAACAGAGATTATTGATGCCCAGACAACAGATTCCAAATTGGCCGGCCAAAACACGGACGGACCCGTGAATTTTCTGATGCTGGGCGCCGTCGGCGCGGGCAATGATGCGCCAGACTTGACCGATACGATACTGCTAGCGCGGCTGGATGCCGCAAAAAATAAAGTTTATCTTTTTTCTCTGCCGCGCGATTTGCTGGTTCGCCTTCCCGGCTCAACCACTTTCACCAAGCTCAACGCGCTCTACGCTTTCAACAAAAATAACGCTGGCCATGAATTTGACGCGCTGATAGCCAAGGCCCAGGATATCACGGGCCTGGCAATCAGCCACTACGTTTTTGTCGATCTGCAAACCGTCAAACAGCTCGTGGATATCTTCAGCGGCGTTAATGTTCTGGTGGCCGAAGACATCGTCGACCCCGTTTTCCCCGGAGCAAATCACAGCTTTGAAACTTTTGCCATCAAAGCCGGCTGGCGGTATTTAGATGGAGAAACTGCCTTAAAATACCTGCGCACGCGCCACAGCGCAGCCGGCGACTTTGATCGGGTTGGCCGTCAGCAGTCAGTCTTGCAGGCGCTCAAACAAAAAGTTCTGGCTTTGAATTTTTGGGACATCGGCAAATTCGCGGAAATCTATAACGCTTTGTCTGCCAACATCAAAAGCGACCTGAACCTCTGGCAGATAAAAAATTATTGGGATAAGATAAAAGATATCCCCGGCGAGAACGTCATCAAAAGCGAGCTGACCAGCCAGCTAACCGGCGGGCAAATGAATTTGGGAGGACAGACGGCTTCTATCCTCCAACCAAAAGCCGGAATAGAAAACTACGGAGAAATCCAAAAATATATTGCGGATATTATAAAATAATTTTTAAATTCAAAAAAATCAATGAAATTAATAGTGGGCCTAGGCAACCCCGGTTCTGAATATTTTAATACTCGCCATAATTTCGGGTTTTTGGCGCTTAACTATTTCCGGGATGCGGTCCCGGGTTTTTCCGGTTGGCAAAGCAATGAAAAATTCAAGGCGCTTCTCAGCGAAGGGCAGTTTAACACGCCGACGGGCAGCGAAAAAATAATTCTGGCCAAACCCCAAACTTTTATGAATAATTCCGGCCAGGCCGTAAAGTTACTCGCGGATTTCTATAAAATTACCCCGGCCGATATTATCGTTTTGCACGATGACCTAGACTTGGCGCTGGGCGAGATTCGGCTAAGCCAGGACGCCTCCGCTGGCGGCCATAAAGGCGTGGCTTCCATTATCAAAGAGCTAGGCACACAGGATTTCGCGCGCTTAAGACTAGGAATTAAGCCAGGCAAACAGACCTTCCTGGCCAGATTTTTTAAAAGCCCGGCGGAAACATTTGTTTTGCGAAAATTTACTGAATCAGAAAAACCGCTTGTCCAGCAAGCCGCGCCAAAAGCTAAAGAAGCGATCCTGTCAATTTTAAAAGACGGCCTGACCGCGGCGCAAAATAAATTCAA
>CAZOGP010000062.1:0-4339 GCA_964579775.1 uncultured Candidatus Saccharibacteria bacterium
GCGAGGGCGAGGGGTTGGGTTCGACTTTCTTTATTGAATTGCCGGAATGGAATGGACAGCGGGTTGCATAGCTTGACAGGCTGTAGGTTCGGGAGAGATTATCTGAGGATAAGAGGGGCAGTCCTTTTAAAGCTAAACAGAGTAAAAATATAGAGACAGGGAATGAAGGAGGGAAAAATGCAGAACGAACAGGCTAATTTTGTCGCGCCTAATAGGGTCTGGTTTTCTTTAACGGGGATTTGTAATAATTCTTGTAAATGGTGTTATCGTAATGGCTCGGAGATCCCCGTATTTTTAGACACCAGCTTCATCTTTCAGGCGGCCAGAATCTTGGTTCAGGGCGGCGTTAAACATTGCAGTCTTTACGGTGGCGAACCTACGCTACACAAAGATTACAGGGCAATTGTTAAATCGCTCATCAAGAATGATCTTTTTTCTTCGTGCGCCTTTATAACCAACGGCAGGCTGTTATCTTTTTTTGTGCCAGACGAGTGGTCTGGAAATAAAAAAATTCGCGTTACGATTTCTTTGCATGGAGCGAACCAAGACCACTATAGGTCTAATACAGGAAGTGAAAATGGTTTTGATGAAACCGTGCGGGCTATCGAAAACTTAAAACGGGAAGGTGTGAGGCATTCAGTGAACATTGTTGTGAGCAAAGAAAATCTGAATATGATGTCTGATTTTATCGGGGTTGTTTCCGCTCTTTCTGTTGAGATGTTGGGTTTTACCTTTGCCCTCCCTTTTTAATATAAATAAGCAGGCCATGCGGATAAAATTTAAAATTAATAACCCAGAGGAAGAGCGTCGGGTTATTGCGAGAACAAAAAAAAATAGAACCTGGTTTAAAGAGCAGGGGTATTTTTTTACATTACCGTATACTTGTTTAGAGGAGGAGTATAGCGAAGAGAAGTATAAAATTAGCGATATAATAAAAGAATGGAAGAAAATAGAGAAGATATTTTTAAGGGGCATGAAGATTTTTAAGCGTGGCACAAAAAAGGCCATAGAGATTTCTTTTACAAGGTATGGCGTGGGGGGCAGCTATTTCCCTCCAGATAAAATTTTGATAAATATTAATGAAAAATATAAAAAGTCACCCAAAGAGATAAGCATGACCATGGCTCATGAAATAACCCATTTATTTATAGAGCCAATTGTTAGAAGGCTAAAAATTGATCATTGGACCAAGGAAAGGGTTGTTGACTTAATTTTGATTAATATTGTTCCTGGGTTGAAAAAAATGCAAAGCCTTCCTTTGAAAACCAAGAAAATTGATAAAGCTTTTAAAGATTTTTTCCCTGACATAGAGACGATTTTTAAAAACGCAAGATAACCCTTGTATTAAAATAAATAAGAGCAGCACCTTCTTTATTGAATTGCCGGAATGGAAGGGACAGGAGATAGTAAATAAGTGATTAAATGGACAAGTGATCAAGTGACAGACTAAAATTTGACCCCGCATAGAAGTTCTGCCGTATTTTATTATCAGCCAGCCAAGCGGGCAATTTCGCCTTCGGCTTTATTTTGAGGTAATTCGCGATTTTTGAAAAACTTCTAACGGGGTTTGACAGGGGTTTTATAAAGTATAAAATAGGGGCATGGCGAAACAGAATAAAAAAATTACCATGGAAGATTTAGCTGGCATGCTTCAGCGCGGTTTTGTTTCCATGGACGAAAAGTTCCACAAGGTTGACGAGGGTTTCAATGAGGTAAACAAAAATCTTCGCATTCTTTCTGAAAATAACGCCCGAGAGCATGAAGATATAAAATTGCGCTTGGACAATGTTGCCTATCGTTTTGAGTTGGTGGAATTGCAAAAACGAGTGGAGATTTTGGAAAAGAAAACGGGAGTAAAGAAATAGCGAGTAAGTGATCAAGTGAATAAGTGGTTGAGTAAAAAATCCCTCCCAGCCTCCCTTTTATAAAGGGAGGAGCAGGGGGTGGATTTTTTTGTTGGTTTAAGATAAAATGGGGTCAGTTTATCAGTTTGTCAGTTTATCAGTTCCGATGTCCGACGTCCCGAATATTAATGCATTTTAATTTTTGGACGTCGGACATCGTCAGGTTTGAATGGACTCTCAATACGACCCGAAAAAGGTGGAAGATAAAATTTACCGGCTCTGGGAGGAGAGCGGGTTTTTTAATCCGGATAATCTGCCCGCCTCCGCCAAGGCTACGGCGGGCAAGCCCGCGGGTAAGCCCTATTGTATAATTATGCCGCCGCCTAACGCCAACGAGGCCTTGCATTTGGGCCACGCGCTGATGACAACGCTGGAGGATATTTTAATTCGTTATCGCCGGTTGCGGGGCGATTTAACGTTGTGGCTGCCGGGCGCGGACCACGCCGGTTTTGAGACCCAGGTAGTGTTTGAGCGTAAATTGGAAAAAGAGGGGAAAAGCCGTTTTCAATTCGACCGGGAGACGCTGTATCAGATGATCTGGAATTATGTCCAGGAAAACAAAGACGTTGCCCAGAATCAGCTAAAGCGCTTGGGCGCGTCTTGTGACTGGTCGCGCCAGAAATTCACGCTGGATCCAGATATCGTGAAAATTGTCTATCAAACTTTTGAGAAATTATACAACGAAGGCTTGATCTATCGCGGGCCGCGCATCATTAATTGGTGCCCGAAACATCAAACCGGGCTGTCGGACCTGGAAGTTAAATACGAGGACCGAGAAGACAAATTGTGGTATATAAAATATCCAATTGTAGACCCTTCGACTCCGCTCCGCTCCGCTCAGGGAATATTGCCTGAGCAAGATCCGCATTTGCGGGTCGCGTCGAAGGCTATTGATTACATAGTCGTCGCCACGACCCGGCCTGAAACAATGCTGGGAGATACGGCCGTGGCGGTAAACCCCAGTGATGCGCGTTACAAAAGCTTAGTCGGTAAAAAAGTTTTGTTGCCGTTAGTTAACCGGGAGATTATCATTCTGGCGGACGACGCGGTGGAAGTGGAATTTGGCACAGGCGCGGTGAAAGTGACGCCGGCCCATGACGCCACGGATTTTGATATCGGCCAACGCCATCAGCTAGAAACTATCACGGTTATCGGGCAGGACGACAAAATGACCGCCACGGCCGGAGCGCCTTATGCCGGATTGAAAATTGCCGAGGCGCGCCAGAAAATCGTGGCCGACCTTAAAGCGCGGGGATTTTTAATGAAAGAAGAGCCCTATCGTCATTCAGTGGGCGTCTGCTATAAATGCGGCCGGGTGATCGAGCCTTTAGTCTTGGAGCAGTGGTTTGTGAAGATTAAACCTTTGGCCGAGCGCGCGGTTGAGGCAATAAACAAAGGTGAAGTGAAATTCGTTAGCGCCAAATACGAAAAGATCTTTCAGCACTGGATGGCTAATATCCGTGATTGGAATATTTCACGGCAGATAGTTTGGGGGATCCGGTTGCCGATCTGGTACTGTGTAGCCCCGCAAGGCGGAGCGAAAGCGGATAAAACCTGTTTTGTAATTTCCGACAAGCAGCCCGCCAAATGTCCTAAGTGCGGCGCCACGGAATTTACGCCAGAGACCGATACTTTTGATACCTGGTTCTCTTCGGGCCAGTGGCCTTTTATCACGTTGCAGACAACCCGAGCGGGGGATTTTGAGAAATTTTATCCGACCGCGGTAATGGAAACCGGCTGGGATATCTTGTTTTTCTGGGTGGCGCGCATGATAATGATGGGTTTTTACGCCACGGGCAAAGAGCCATTCAAGCAAGTTTATTTGCACGGTTTGATCCGCGATAAAGACAAGCAAAAAATGTCCAAGTCCAAAGGGAACGCGGTTAATCCCCTGGCGGTGGTTGATGAGAACGGCGCGGATGCCTTGCGCATGGCGCTGGTGTTTAACGCGATCTCCGACAGCGACATGCCCTTCAGCGAGGATAAAGTCGTGGCGCAAAAAAGGTTTGCTAATAAGATTTGGAACGCGGCCAGATTCAGCCTGGCTAATTTAGAGGGTTTTGAAGCGGAAAAAATTAAACCAAAATTTACTCCGGCGGACGAAGCCATTTTGAAGGAACTCGGCGAGACCGCGCAAAAGATCACTCAAGACCTGGATAATTTTAATTTCCACGAAGCGGCGCAAAGCGCGTACCATTTTTTCTGGCACAGTTTTTGCGATCAGTGCATTGAGGACGTGAAAAAAAGGCTTAAGGAATCGGCGGACGAAAGAAATAAAGCCGCCGCGCAGTATGTTTTGTGGAAGGTGCTCGGCGATTCGCTTAAATTATTGCACCCATTCATGCCGTTCATCACTGAAGAGATTTACCAGTCTTTGCCGGGAAAAAAGAAAAAAATGCTGATGGTGGAAGAATGGCCCACGGGGGATAGTGATT
>CAZOGP010000063.1:0-4300 GCA_964579775.1 uncultured Candidatus Saccharibacteria bacterium
GCTTTATCAAAGAACGATTAGAGTTGGTTGGTACGCGCGCGTTAAATAACGTGATAGATATTACCAACTACTTGATGTTCGACAAAGGCCAGCCGATGCATGCGTTTGATTATGATAAGATTTTGGGCGCCAAAATGATCGTGCGCGAATCGCGCCAGGGCGAGAAAGTTATAACGCTGGATAGCGTGGAGAGAGTTTTACCTGCGGGCGTAATCGTGATCGAGGACGGCGAGGGTCGGCTAATCGACCTTTGCGGCATCATGGGCGCCAAAAACAGCGAGGTGGATGAGCAGACCAAAAGAGTTTTGTTATTTGTGCAGGTTTATGACCCCGTGCGCATCCGCAAATCGTCCATGGTTTTGGGCCACCGGACAGAGGCGGCGCTGCGTTTTGAAAAAGGCGTTGATTTTGAAGGCGTTGTTCCTGCTCTTTGGGAAGCGGTGGACTTTTTGAAAAAAGAAGCCAGCGCGAGTGTGGCCAGCAAATTAATTGATATCGTGAACATTAAAGTTGAACCAAAAAAAGTCGCGGTGGATTATGACAGGATAAATCAGGTGGCGGGGATCAAGATCGCCAAAGAAATGGTAGATAAAATTTTGCAAAATTTGAGTTTCATTTTTGAAGGCGGCAGCGTTATCGTTCCGTCCTGGCGGCAAAATGACATTGAAATCGCCGAGGATCTGGCCGAAGAAGTTGTCCGGCTATACGGATACGATAAATTGCCGAGCCATCTTTTGACCGGTGAGATTCCGTGTCAAGTTGCTGATCCAATATTCCAGTTGGAGGATAGAGTGCGTATCTATTTAAAGCACCAGGGATGGTTTGAGTGCTATACGAATTCTTCAACCAGTAAAATTTTGGCGGGCGAAGGCGCCGTTAAGATCGTTAATCCCTTGAGCGAGGATTTTTCGTATTTGAAGACTTCATTACTGCCGCAACTCGTAGCGGTTTTGGAAAAAAACCAAGGCTACGCGGCCAAAATAAAAATTTTTGAGCTGGCGAGCGTGTATCTGGCTAAGAAAAATGACTTGCCCGACCAGCCGATAAAATTGGGGCTGGCGAGCCGCGGGATTAATTATTTGGAGTTTAAGGGTGAGATTGAGGGGTTTTTGGAGGAGCTGGGTGCAAGCAGCGATTTTGTTATTCAGGAATTAGGCGATAATCTTTTGGCCGCGGAGCTGGATTTTGAGGCGCTGGCCAAGCAGGCTGGCAAAACCAAAACTTATACGTCAATCAGCTTGTTCAATTCCATCAAAGAGGACTTAACGCTGGTGATTCCCGAAAATCAGGATATCAGATATCCGGAAATCGCCGAGCTTATTTTGGCAGCGGATAAGCGCGTGAAAAAATTGGAATTCAAGGATATCTATAAAAACTTTTTAACGTTGGCCATTGAATATCACGATTTTGATAAGCAGATTTCTTCAGAGCAAACGCAGGAGATCCGGAAAAATATTTTTGAGGCGCTGGAAGAAAAGTTGGGAGTAAAATTGAAGATATAAAAACTAATTGTCATTCTGGGCTTGTTTATCCGCCTCTGGCGGGACCCGGAATCCAGGCCTGGATCCCGCATCAAGCGCGGGATGACAACTGGGGCGGGTAAGTGTAGAGTGATAACAGAAAACTATGCTCGATATTAAATTCATCCGGGAAAATAAGGAGGCGATAAAGGAAGCCGTGAAGAATAAAAATCTCAATTTGGATGTTGAGCGGTTATTATCGCTGGACGAGAGGCGGCGCGCGCTGATCCTGGAGATTGAAACGGCCAGAGCCGAGCAGAAAAAGCTCGGGCGGGATAATATTGAGCAGGCGCGGGAGCTTAAAGAAAAACAAAAAAAGCTAGATCTGGAATTGGCGGAAATTTTGGCGCAATACAATAGCCTGATGGTGAAAGTACCGACTATTCCGTCGAGCGATACGCCGATCGGCAAAAATGCCGATGATAATGTTGAGGTTTTGCAAAAAGGAAAATTACCTAAATTCGATTTTCCAATTAAAGACCATATTCAGATCGGCAAGGACTTGGATATTCTGGACCTGGAGCGGGGAACGAAAGTTGGCGGGTATCGCGGCTACTACGTTAAAAACGAAGGCGCGCAATTGATGATGGCGTTGATGATGTTCGCGTTCAATAAGATGGTGAAAAAGGGTTATGCGCCAATGGTCGTGCCGACTTTGCTTAAAGAGTTTACACTTTTCGGCAGTGGTTATTTTAGCGGCCAAGAATACGACGCGGAAAAAGATGAGATTTATCAGGTGGCCAGCGGCGATAAAGAAAGCGATGGCAGCCAAAGTAAAGAAAAAAAATTCTTAGCCGGCACAGCCGAGCCTGCGCTCCTGGCTTACTATT
The DNA here is from genome assembly GCA_964579775.1 of uncultured Candidatus Saccharibacteria bacterium. Classification (GTDB taxonomy): domain Bacteria; phylum Patescibacteriota; class Minisyncoccia; order Portnoybacterales; family GWB1-42-6; genus UBA8475. The sequence goes on from CAZOGP010000063.1 coordinate 2,351, forward strand.
CGGGTGAAACATTAAAGGAAGAAGATCTGCCGCTACGGCTCTGCGGTTTCAGTCAGTGCTACCGCAGCGAGATCGGGTCTTATGGCAAAGATACTAGAGGGCTTTATCGGGTGCATGAATTTATGAAAGTAGAACAGGTGGTTTTGGCTAAGGCTGACATTGAGGAAACGGATAAATTACAGCAAGAAATGATTGCTATTACCCGCGAGCTACATGAAGACTTGGGGTTGCCATATCATCTTCTACAAATTTGCACTGGCGATATGAGCGCAGGAAAATATAAGGCCTTTGATATTGAAGCTTGGCTGCCAGGCTCCAATCGTTGGGCAGAGACTGGTTCAGCTAGTAATTTCTTGGATTGGCAGGCCAGGCGCTTAAATGTCCGCTATAAAACCAAAGATGGTCAGACCAAATTTGTCTATATGTTAAACAGTACCGCTTTGCCTTCGGTTAGGCCCTTTATTGCCATAATGGAAAATTACCAGCAAAAGGATGGGAGCGTGGAAATTCCCAAAGCCCTGCGGCCATGGATGGGTGGAGCTAAGAGTATAAAGAGGAAAAAGTGATATTATAGAGTCGTCCCGAGCGTAGCGAGGGATCTCTCGCGTATGCGAGCGCAGACAAGCTGCGAGATTCCTCGGCCTACGGTCTCGGAATGACAAAAATAAAAATTATGGCCAGAATTTTGATTAAAGACATTAAACAAAAAGTCGGCACCAAGGTACAAATAATGGGCCGCGTGATGAACGCGAGGCTGTTAAGCAATGTGAGTTTTTTGCAGGTGCAGGATTATTCTGGCACTGTTCAGACCGTCTGGGAAAAGGCGGTGGAAGCGAAGGTGGGGGACGCGATAGAAATTTTTGGTGAGGTCCGGGAAGATAAGCGCGCCAAGGGGGGATGCGAGATATTAGGCGAAGAGCTAAAAATTATCAGCGCCAACGTTGAGGATTTGCCAATTGACCTGTCTAAAAAGGACCTGAATTTACAATTACCCACTTTGCTTGATTGGCGGGTTTTGTCGTTGCGCCACCCCAAAGTCCAGGCGATCTTTAAGCTTTATGACTTGCTGTTGAAGCACTATGGCCTGGTCATGCGCGAGCATGGTTTTACGGAAATTAAAACTCCTAAGATTTTGGGCGCGGCAAGCGAGGGCGGGGCGAATTTTTTCAAGATAAAATATTTTGACCAGAACGCTTACTTGGCGCAAAGCCCGCAGTTTTACAAGCAGATTATGGTGGGTGTTTTTGAGCGGGTATTCGAGATCGGCTCCACCTTCCGCGCCGAGCCGCACTTTACGACCCGTCACGTTAATGAATATATTAGCCTCGACGCGGAGATGGGTTTTATCACAAGTTTTCGGGACGTGGGCGAGATGCTAAATAAAATATTGATAGAAATTTTTGCCAAGATCAAAAAAGAGGGCGCAGAATGGCTGGCGATGCACGGCATTGAGGATATTGTCGTGCCGGAAAAAATTCCGTCGGTGAAGTTAGCTGAAATCCGGGAAATCGTCAAGAAAAAATATGATTATACCATTCCCGAAGACACGGATATTGATCCGGAAGGAGAGCGCTTGGCCGGCCGCTGGGCCAAGGAAGAACATAATTCGGATTTTGTTTTTATAACCAATTATTTTTGGAAAGATAAGCCGTTCTACACTATGCCCTCGCCAGAGAATCCGGAAGAGACCGAAGGTTTTGACTTGCTGTATAAGGGTATGGAAATTGCCACCAGCAACCAGCGCATTCATAAATACGACCAATTAATCGCTAATATGAAAAGAAAAGGCATCAAGCCGGACGGCATGGAACATTATTTGGAAGTTTTTAAGTTCGCGATGCCCCCTCACGGCGGCTGGGGCATGGGTTCAGAGCGCATCATTCAGCAGATGTTGAACCTGGGCAGCATTAAAGAAGCGATTCTTTTCCCGCGGGACGTTAAGCGGTTGAG
>CAZOGP010000064.1:0-4226 GCA_964579775.1 uncultured Candidatus Saccharibacteria bacterium
TTATATGGAATTGGACCAAGCGATAAAAACCAGAAGAAGCGTCAGGCGTTTTTCCGATCGGCCCCTGGCCAAGGAAATTTTGGAAAAAATTATAGAAGCCGGCAGCCACGCCCCCAGCCACTGCGATAGCCAGGGGTGGAAATTCATTTTTATTGATGACGGCGCGATTAAGGAAAAAATATTCGCGGCCGGCGGTTCTTACGCCGTAAAAAACGCGCCCTATGGCATTTTGGTTTTATATAATACCGCTCTAAGCGATAATCTTGAATACCGCGATTGGATTCAGAGCGGCAGCGCGGCTATCCAGAATATGCTCTTAACCATCCATAATTTGGGGCTGGGCGGGTGCTGGATTGGCCATTTGCCGAATAAAAGAACCTTAAGAAAAATTTTCAGTATTCCTAAGTCATACGCGCCGGTAGCTTATATAATTCTCGGTTATCCTTTAGCCGAACAGCGCGAGATGAAGCGTAAATACCGCCTTAATGAAATCTGGGCGGCTAATAAATTCATTTGGCCCGGCGAAAAGATTACCGTCGAGGTTTATGTTAAAAGAGCGCTTAAAAAAATTTATTTCGTTTTGCCTTCTTTCCTGAAAAAAATTATTATGCCCTTGACTGATAAGCTGGTTAAAAAATTTTATAATTAAACCTATGAAAAAAATTTCAATTATCATCCCGGTTTATAATGAAGAAAAATCAGTCGCCGAGCTGCACGGAGAGATTAAAGCCGTCATGGATAAACTGGCGTATGCTTATGAAATTATTTTTATTGACGACGGCTCAAGCGATGGAACTTTAACGGAATTGAAAAAATTGGTTCCGGTTAAGGTACTATCTTTTACCAGAAATTTCGGCAAATCGCAGGCTTTGCAGGCCGGCTTCAGGCAAGCGACCGGCGATTATGTCATAACCATGGACGGCGATTTGCAGGACGACCCGGCGGATATTAATAATTTTATAAAATTATTAGAAGGCGGTTCGGATTTAGTTTGCGGCTGGAAACATAATCGCCAAGACAGCTTTAATAAAAGGTTTGTTTCTTTGATTGCCAACGGCGTAACCAAATATTTCACCAAAACAACGGTTCATGACATGGATTGCTGCTATAAAGGCTACAAGAGCGAAGTGGTGAAGCGCTTAAATTTGTTCGGCGACATGCACCGCTACATCCCGGCGATTGTTTCCGATTTGGGCTTTTGCGTAAGCGAAGTCAAAGTCAACCACCGCCCCAGAAAATTCGGTAAAACCAAATACGGCTTTAAACGGCTGTTTAACGGCTTGTTTGATTTTATGACTTTATTATTCCTTAGGCGATTTACCGACCGGCCGATGCATTTTTTCGGCTTGTATGGCCTGATTTTTTCTTTCGCCGGCTTCGTGATTTTATTATATTTAAGCTGGATAAAAATTTTTCAGGGCGCCTTAATCGGCGGTCGGCCGCTTCTGTTTTTGGGAGTATTGCTGCTGTTGGTCGGCATGCAGTCGTTCACCATGGGATTTTTGGGCGAGCTATTGATTCGCCAGGGAAGTCCGGACAAGAAAAATTATATTATTAAAGAAATTATCGACAATTAATCGTTGAGCCGTTATGATGGCGACTTTAGAAAGCAATATTTATTTGAAATCAACTCTGGCCAATCTGCCGCGCCTTTTGGGCCAGCTTAACCGCAATCCGTTGTCTAAAAGCTACGGCTCGTTTGATCGCGCTTATTGGCATTACCGCGCCGGCGATATAAGCAACGCCCGCTATCAGGAAGCGGTTCTTACCTTGGCCTTGCTTTACGCCAACGATTTTACGGGCAACCATTATTATAACAACCGGCAAATTTTAGAATGGATTAACGCTTCATTGGAATTCTTAATGTCAATCCAAAATAAGGACGGCTCTTTTAATGAATGGTACGTTAATGAGCATTCTTTCGTGGCCACCGCCTTCGCGGCCGCGGTCCTGGCGGAAGTTATGGAAATTTTGGGCGAGCGGAAGGTTAAACAATATGGCCGCTGTTTAGCCTGCCTCAAGCGGGCCGCGGCCTGGCTAAGCCGGCGCACGGAAGAAGTGGTTTTTAATCAGCTGGCCGGCAGCGTTTTGGCCTTGGCTAAAATCAGCCGTTTAACCGGTGAGCAGTCTTTTGATCGGGCCGCCAAAAGAAAAATGGAAATTATCATTGAGCGGCAATCGCCCGAAGGCTGGTGGAGCGAATACGGCGGTCCGGACTTTGGTTATTTGTCATTAATGGCTGATTATCTGGCGAAATATTATTTTTTGGAAAAAAACGAGCAAGTTTTAACCGCCCTGAAAAAAGCCAATGCTTTTTTAGTAAATTTTCTTCACCCTAATCTGACCGCGGGCGGTGAATATATGTCGCGCAATACCGAATATATAATTCCGTCAGGATTTGCTTATTTAACCGAACTGGACGAAAACGCCCGGCTTATTATTGATTTTAATTTGGCGGCCGTGACCGTTGGCGCCGGCATCGGGCCGAATAGCTTGGACGACCGCTATATTTGCTATATTTTATATAATTGGCTGGAGGCCGGAATTCATTTAAGCCAAACAGGCTATCGGCAATCTCCGGAAATGGAAAAATTTTTAGCCGATAGAAGGCTGGATATATTTTTTAAAGATTCGGGCATAAGGGTAATGCAAAATCATAAATATTATTTAGTCGCGAATTTATATAAAGGCGGAACTTTTCGGCTTTACGGCCGCGGCAAAGCTTATCTTGATTCAGGCGCGGAGATTAAAGTTTCCGGCCGCGGTTATATCGCCAACGCGCTTGATTGCGGGAATGAAGTTTCTCGCGAGGCGAATAAAATGTCGTCCGCGGGCTGGCTTAAACCGGTAAGCGAAAAACTGATGAGCACGCCGACCATGATAATTTTTAAAACTTGGCAATTAATCTTCGGTAAGATTGGTTTTTTACAAACCCGGCTAAAAAATTTTTTAAGAAAAGAAATAATCAGCTACCATCAGCCGTCCGGCGTCCGGTTCAGGCGGGAGTTTGTTCTAACCGATAACAGCCTTGAAGTAACCGACGAAATCGGCGCGCCGGTAAGCGAGCATGATTTTATTACCGGCTTAAAAACTTCGTATAATTTTATACCCAGCTCAAAATATTTTTCTATTCAGGAAATTAACAACCAAAGCGGCCTGGCGGAAAAAAAATATTTTTTAGACGGGTCGAAAACTACCCTGCGCCGCGTTTTTTATTTTAACTAAGCTTGCCGTATGCCGAAAAGCCGAATAACCATGATTTTAAAGATAATAGTGGCGGTTGCCTTGCTGGCGTGGTTTTTAATTAAAAGCGACGTCGGGCAAATTTTTGAGCACCTTAATAAGCTGCCGCTTGGCATTTTTCTTTTAGCCTTAGCCATAAATTTGGTTTTTTTAATATTAAAAGCTTGGCGCTGGAGTCTGCTGCTGCCTGATTTTCGGTTAAGCGGTTTGGTTAAATTAAATTTTATCGGCCAGCTCTACGCCGTCATTTCCGCCGGACAATTCGCGGGCGAGGCGGCTAAAATTTATATCATGGGCAAAGGGCAAGTTTACGCCGGCCGAGTTGCCATGTCGGTTTTAATTGATAAGCTGTCCGGCATTATCGGGCTTTTAATCATGGCACTTTTGGGCTTGATTTTTACCTCCAGCGCTTTGCCGAAAAGCATGAGCTGGACTTTAACGGCGCTGGCGCTGGCTTGCTTAATTTTAATTTTTTCGGCCAGGTTAAAATTCGCCTATGAATATTTAACGAAGTTATTAAACCGCCGTCTTAGCCGGTCGGTTAGATTTAAAAAAGCTTTTGGAATTTTGCTAAACTTGCTTTTGGCTTGGCGCGATTATTCAAAAAAATCTAAAATTATTTTTTTTAGCGTTTTAACCAGCCTGGTTTTGCAAATTATGCTGATTGGCGTCTACCAGCTTCTGGGCCTTGGCCTGGGAATTAATATATCGTTTTGGGATTGGTGCTGGCTCACTGCCGTGGTGGGCGGTTTGACGGTTTTGCCAATTACCATCGGCGGCCTGGGCGTCAGGGAAGCTTCGCTGGTCGGCCTGTTGGGCTACTTTACGGTGGCGCCGGAAAAAGCCTTGGCCCTGTCGTTTTCCCTTTTCGGTTTACAGGTTATTTTGGCCGCGGCCGGAGCGGTTTGGGAAATTAAACGGATAAAAATATTTAAATTGCCGAATAATTAAAATGATTTACCTATAAATTAAGTCAACCCCCG
>CAZOGP010000065.1:0-2737 GCA_964579775.1 uncultured Candidatus Saccharibacteria bacterium
AAAGGCTTGACTTTGCTGTCGATTTGTATAAAATATCATAATGTAATACAATTAGCAGTCTGGGAGAAAGAGTGCTAGATAACATAAAAACATTTAAACATTTTAACATATTAACATCGGATTCTGTTTTTATGTTTTGATGTTTACATGCTTAAATGATCATGAAGATAAGACCATTGGGCGATCGGGTTTTGATAGAACCGATTTCCGCCGAGGAAGTTAAAAAGATCGGTAAAATAAACTTAGTGATGCCGCAAACCGTGGATAAGCAACGGCCGGAGCAGGGCCGAGTGGTGGCGGTGGGCTTGGGCCGGTTCAATAAAGACGGGAAGCGCGTGGCTCTGGAAGTAAAAAAGGGCGACACAGTGCTTTTTACCAAATACGGTCCGAACGAGATAAAGATTGACGGGAAAGACTATTTAATAGCGGAGGAGAAAGATATACTGGCGATTTTAGAATAAATTCCAAAATGAATTTTCAATTTTCAATTTTTAATTTTTAAAAAGAATAAAGAATGTCGTCGCGAGCCCCGAAGGGGCGTGGCGATCCCGTAATTTTACAGCTATGCGCGGGATTGCTTCGTTGCTACGCTCCTCGCAATGACAACATAAAAACTATGCCTAAGCAGATATTATTTGATGAAAAAGCCCGGCGCGCGCTGAAAAGGGGCGTGGATAAATTGGCTGATACCGTGAAAGTGACGCTCGGCCCTAAAGGCCGGAACGTGGTTTTAGATAAGGGCTACGGCGCGCCGCATATCACCAATGATGGCGTGACCATTGCTAAGGAAATTGATTTGGAAGACAAGTTTGAAAATATCGGCGCGGCCATCGTAAAAGAAGTGGCCACCAAGACCAATGACGTCGCGGGTGACGGCACAACGAGCGCCACGGTTTTGGCGCAAGCGATAATTGCCGAAGGTTTTAAGAACGTCGCGGCCGGCGCCAGTCCCCTGGCCATCAAGAACGGTTTGCAAAAAGGAGCCGCCGCGGTGACCGAAGCTTTAAAAAAGCTATCCAAGACCATCAGCGGCAAAGCGGAGATCCAGCAGGTGGCGACCATCTCGGCGCAGGACGCGGAGATCGGCGAAATGCTGGCGGATATTATGCATGAGCTCGGCAAGAACTCGGTCATTACGGTTGAGGAGTCGCAGACTTTTGGTTTGTCCAAAGAAGTCGTGGAAGGGATGCAATTTGATAAAGGTTACGTTTCCCATTATATGGTAACTAACGCCGACCGGATGGAAGCCGATTATGATGACCCATTCATTTTGATCACGGATAAAAAGATCTCTTCGTTGCAGGAGATGATACCGGTCATTGAAAAGATCGCCAAGGCCGGCAAAAAGGAAATGGTAATCATCGCGGAGGACCTGGATGGCGATGCTTTGGCTACGCTCGTAGTCAATAAATTGCGCGGCACGTTCAATGCTTTAGCGGTGAAAGCGCCGGGATTTGGCGACCGGAGAAAAGAAATGCTGCAGGATATCGCGGTTTTGACCGGCGGGCAGGTGGTCTCCGAGGAAGTCGGTTTGAAACTGGAGAACGTGGAATTAAAGATGCTGGGCCGCGCCAGGAAAGTCGTGGCGACTAAAGATAATACGACCATTATTGAAGGCAAAGGTAATAAAAAAGATATTGACGCCCGCATCGCCCAGATCAAAAAAGAGCTTGAAAGAACTACATCCGATTTTGATAAGGAAAAATTGCAAGAGCGCTTGGCTAAATTAGCCGGCGGGGTGGCGGTCATTAAAGTCGGCGCGGCCACGGAAGTGGAAATGAAAGCCAAAAAAGATAAAATTGAAGACGCGCTCAACGCCACCAAAGCCGCGGTGGAAGAAGGAATCGTGGCGGGTGGCGGCGTGGCGCTGGTGCGGACAATCGGCGCGTTGGATAGCGTGAAAGTTGATGATGAAGAAAAGATCGGTCTTAAGATTTTAAAACGCGCCTTGGAAGAACCTTTGCGGCAGATCTCGCAAAACGCGGGCCAGGATGGCGCGGTGGTGGCGGCGGAAGTGAAAAAGGGAACTGGCGGGTTTGGCTATAACGCGGCCAGCGGCGAATACGAAGACCTCATCAAGGCCGGCATAATTGACCCGACCAAAGTCGTGCGTTCGGCTTTGCAAAACGCGGTCTCGGCGGCCTCAATGCTGTTGACGACCGAAGCGGTTGTCACCGACCTGCCGGAAAAGAAGACTTGCGACCACAATAATCCCGGAATGCCGGGCGGGATGGGTGGAATGGATATGGGCTACTAATACCGCGGATTGATGCGGAACAATACGCGGAACAACGCGGAAGAAAAAATAAAGATAAACTATCGATGTCAGACATCGATAGTTTATCTAAAAGGCGCTTTGCTGATGCGGGGCGCTTTTTGGTTAATACCCCTCTTTCGTAAAGAGGGGTTAGGGGAGATTTAAGAGGACTTTATACATCAAATAGAATCTTCTTAAATCCCTCTCACCCTCCCTTTTATAAAGGGAGGAGTAAATAAAAGAGCATCAGACGTCGGGTGTGGATAAATTTTATCATTAACGATTTTCTAATACTTGTTAGAATTAAATTAACCTTTTTGGCCGCAGACAGCGTTATATCGCGTAAGCCGTATGCCCTGGTTGGCAGCGCCGAAGAGACGTTGTTCTGTATAGCGGGGCAGGGGGGTGGTAATCCTCCTGTTTCGCTGGCCACTTATTTTACGAAAGGAGGTTATTGTTCTTTTCGCGAGGAAACACAAA
>CAZOGP010000065.1:2837-4225 GCA_964579775.1 uncultured Candidatus Saccharibacteria bacterium
GGATTCGCGGGATAGACATCCATGCCGAGGACGTGACTATAGCGCCCACCGTCTACCCGGAATCCAAGGTACACAGCCCGAGAAGGCAACGAAGAACTGCGCCTTCCCGGGCTCTTTTATTTCCGCACTTACACGTAGGTGTGGAAATTTGGTTGACAATAACTTATTACATTAAGTTCACGATCGCGCTAACAATGTAATGGATATTTTTATATTATTTGCCAAACAGGAGAAATATAGTATGATGAAATGGTAAAAAAGTAAGGGTGTTAATCTAAAAATTTATGGAAATAATAAAAAACCAGATTACCGTTGAAAAATTAAAGGAAATGTCCCAGAAAATGTTTGGCAATATCGTCAAGGCGGTAGTTGATGTTGAGCAAGGCATTATGGCGGTGGACGGGGAATTGCACGCCGACGAAGAGGTGCTGTTAACCGAAAACGGGTCAAAACGAGAAAATGTTTGGGGGATAAATTTTCATCCGGATGTGGTGGGAGATGATTGGGTGGAATTTGATTCAATGATCAATTTAAAACCGCATCTGGGCAATCGGACGCGCGGAGTGGACAATGAGGCGACCAGGAAAAAGATAACGGAAGTAGTTAATAAATTAGTAAAAAGATAATGGCGTATCAGCATCAAGAATTAGCGCGCGGTCGTTGGTTTAAATTACCGTTTTTTGAGCAAATGGCGAATGTTGGCGGTGAGGTGGGCCGGGCGATCAACTGGCGAGCCAAAAGCGAGAAAGACAGCCGGTTAGCTTTTGAGCGGGCGCTGGAATTGCTGGACTTGACGATTGATGACGAAAAGAACAAGACACGGCGGCGGGAGCTGACGCGGGTGCGCGAAGTTCTGGCGGATTATTTCGCGGGGGATAACGATTATCAATCGTCGGACGCGAGCTGGCAGAATTATTTTTACGCGTTTAATTACGCCGCAAGATTACAGATGGGTGCGTAAAATAATATATGGAGAGGTCGCATATCACCGCCAAGGCGGGACCCCGCTAAAGCGGTGGGAGGCCGAGTGCGTTCGCTTGGCCACCGCCTACGGCGGGGCTCCGCCAAAGGCGGAAAAAGCATTTTTTATGTATTATGTATATATAATAAAAAGTGAGACGACAGAGAGATATTATACGGGTATAACTTCTGATTTGGCTCAGCGTTTAAGGCATCATAACAGTGGCGCAAATAGGTCAACAAAAAATAAAGGTCCCCGGGTTGTTGCCCATAGAGAAGAATTTAATGATAAAAAGACAGCTTGGCTTAGAGAAGGACAAATAAAGAAATATAAAGGCGGGGAAGCGTTTAAAAAGTTAATACAACACGGAAGGGTCGCATAGTGGCCGAGTGCGTTCGCTTGGAAAGCGAATATACCGCAAGGTATC
>CAZOGP010000066.1:0-3939 GCA_964579775.1 uncultured Candidatus Saccharibacteria bacterium
CAGGGCTGGAAATTAGTTAAAATTCCCCAAAATCAATTCGTTGCCAATATTTCGTCGGCTGAATTTAGCTGGAAAGATATTAAAAAAATTCAAATAGAACTTATTTCCCGGCCTAATAGTTTAGCCATCGCTAATTTTGATTATTTAACGGTGCAAAAAAATAACGATTATCTCAATCAATGGAAAACGCTTAATGAAAACTTTTTAAGTTTGGGCAAAGCCGGGGATAAAATCGCTTTAACGGCGCGCAACGAAGGCGCTTCGCAGGCCGTTTTAAAAGATATCAGCGGTAATGATTTTACCTATCAAGCTAGCTTTATCGCGCAAAAACCCGGCGGGCTCGGGCTTTTTTTCCGCGGTAATTACGGTAATAACAAGGGTTATTACTTTCTGGCCGGCGGCCTAAATACAACTTCGGTTTCTTTAAATAAATCCGGCCTTAAAGGCTGGGAAACTTTAAAGACCGTGGAAATTTCTAATTTTGTTTTTGAAAAGGATACTAAATATTGGCTAAGAGTTAAAACCGGCGGTAAAAATTTAACCGGCTATATTTCGACTAATGGCAATGATTTTACCGAATTATTCAGCCTTAATGATGATGAATTTTCTAGCGGGGGCGTCGGCGTGGCCGCTTTTAGCCGAGCTTATGGCTTTTTCGACGATTTTAAGTTTAACCAATAGATGCTTAATCAAGTAAATAATTTATTTATTGTTTTCATTAATTCTATTAAAAATCGCCCCTATAAAACTTTAGCGGTGGTTTTTATTTTTTGGCTTTTAGAATGGCGCTGGGGGTTCGAGGCTGGTTTTTTTGTTACTTTGTTTTTTTTATTTTGGCTTTTAAAATTTAATTCTCGGATTTTAATCGCTTTGGCTTTAATGTTTTTAGTGAGCTGTCCCTTTTATTTAATCTACGATAATACTTTTCGCGCCGAGCAGATGGCGATTTATGCTTATTATCTTTTATTTATCGGGGTGGTTTTATCTTTAATTGAGCTTAGAAGAGAAAAAAATTAAACATGTGACTAAAGATTTAAAAGACAACTTGCTTCGGTCAGGGGCGTTTTCTTTGGCGGTTTTATGGCAAATGCTTTTGCCCGGCTATATTTTAACCCTGGACATGGTTTTTACGCCCCAAATAAGGAATTGGTTTAGCCAGGGAGTTTTTTTAAACAGTTTACCGTATAGATATTTATTAAGCTTTTTAAATTTATTTTTAACCGGCTGGATTATCCAAAAAATATTGCTCATAGCTTTGTTTTTTAGCTTATTTTATTTAGCGCTTAAATTTTTTCCGGTTCCGAAAAGGCATTACGCTAATTATTGGGCCGCTTTGTTTTATTCATTAAATCCGTTTGTTTATGAGCGGTTTTTAGCCGGGCATTGGCCGCATCTTCTGGCTTATGCTTTTTTACCGGTGTTTTTTTCTTATTTATTAACTTTTTTCAGGGAATTTTCTTATAAAAATCTCATCCGAGCCTTGTTTTTAGTTTTATTAATCGGCATATTTTCCCTGCATTTTTTAGTTATGGCCGTTTTAATTATGGCGGCCGGCTTTTTATTTAAATTATTAGTTTTAGGCCGGGCTTATTTAAAAACGAGAGACCAGGCCGCAGGCCGGGAGTGGCTTAGAGCCGTTAAATATGCCTTGGTTTTCGGCGGCTTATTTATAATCTTTAGCTCTTATTGGCTCGTACCTTATTTTATTAATAAAAATGAATCTCCTCTTAATGTATTTGATACTACTAATCAGCTGGCCTTTAAGACTGCTGGTGAAACTGGCGCGGAAACAATTGGCAATGTTTTAACTTTATATGGTTTTTGGGAAGAAAAACAGCCGTGGGCTAATTATTTTATCTGGCCTAAAGATAATCCGGTTTTATGGTCAGTGGCTTTAGGCCTGCTAACTGTTATTATTCTTATTGGTTTGTGTTATGCTTTAAAGAATCGGCGCAAACAAGCCTTATGTTTTTTGGCTGTCGGGACTGTAGCCTTTATCTTGTCCTGCGGGCTGGGCCAAGGGCCGTTTAAGGGCTTTAACGCTTGGTTGTTTGATAATATAGGGTTTTGGCGCGGCTTTCGCGATACGCAGAAATTTAGCGGTATGATAGCTCTGGTTTACGCTTATTTTGGAGGTTTAGGCTTTTGGGCGATAGGCGAGCGGATTTATAGAAAATGGCCGAAATTTTACCAGCCGGCTGTTTGGTTTATGTTCATAATTCCGGTTTTATATACTTATACCATGATTGGCGGTTTTAGCCGCCAGCTTCAGCCGGTTTGGTATCCGCAGCCATGGTATGAAGCTAAGCGGATTTTAGACCAAGATAATGGCGATTATAAGGTTTTATTTTTACCATGGCACCAATATCTTTCCCTTGATTTTAACAGAAATATAATCAGCGCTAATCCGGCTAAGAATTTTTTTGGGCCTAAGATAATCCAGGGAGATAATATGGAGGTCGGCGGAGTTTTTAGCCAAAGCCAGGATTTAGAAAATAAGGCAATTCAAGATATCATTTTAGATGAGAAGTTAGCGCCTAACGAGGCTGTGGATAAGTTAAAATTAAAAAAAGTTAAATATATTATGGTAATGAATAAAATAATCATGGCCGACAATCTAAAATACCTAATTTTAGCCTCAAATCAGCTTGAAATAATCTTTAGTGATGATGCGTTGACGCTATATCAAGTAAAATGGTATAATTATTCACAAGTAGATTTAAGAATAGATTAAAATAATTTTTTTAATATAAAATAATTAATAAAACTATAAAAAAGCTATGAAAAATAAATTTTTAATTGGAGGAATAATTGCTTTAGCGATTGTTTTTTCCGGTCAGTTTGGTTCTGGCAGCTTTCTTGACATTAAAATAGCCTTTGGTTACGGCGGCGGCGTGATAGGCGGCGGTTCTGGTACGCCGTCTCCTACTATGACCTCGGTTAATTACCCCTTAACCTTATCAGCCAGCCAAGAAGGAACTTTAACTCAAAGCTTTAACAACGGACTCACGGCTAAGTTAACAGTTTCCCAAAATTCTGTTAGCATCGGCGGTAGTACGACTTTTAAAATCGCCAGCGGCGCTAATGCCTCGGCTTTAAACGGGACCTATTTTGATATTTCCGCTTCGGATCAAAGCGGAAACAGAGTAAGAGATTTTTCCAATAATTTAAATATCGTGCTTTCCGGCCTTACTTTACCGGTCAGCGTGGCTGATTTAGGCGTTTATTATTTAGACGAGACGAGCCAGACGTGGGTTTTAGTGCCCGGAGCCGTCTTTAATCCGGCGACAAGTTCGGTTAGCTTTTATGTCAATCATTTGACTAAATTCGCAGTTTTAGAAAAAAAGAGCGCTGGTACAGCAGCTACTCCTTCGGTTATTGCCACTCCTTCGACTTCTAACTTTGTCTTATCGGAAAAAGGCTTAGTAACAAAAGTGGATAAAGCTTTAACAAATCGTTTAGCTGGCAGGATTTTATTACAGATCGAACTGCATGGCGAGGCCTGGTACGTCAATCCGGTTAACGGTACTAAGTATTTCTTGAGCCGTCCGGCCGATGCTTTCGCGGTAATGCGTAGCCTTGGCTTGGGTATTAACAATAAGGACTTCAATTCCTATAAGAATAATATAGCCCCGGCTCGTTTAGCCGGCCGCATACTTATTAAGGTTGAGGATAAGGGCATGGCCTATTATGTTAATCCGGTTGATTTAAAGATGCATTATTTAGGCCGTCCGGCCGATGCGTTCAACGTCATGCGGACTTTGGGCCTAGGTATTACTAACGTTAATTTACGTAAAATTACCGTAAGCGAGATAAAATAATTAAAGACTCTGAAGATAAAAAAAGAACCCTTTTAAAAGGGTTCTTTTTTATTATTGGATGTTTTTTTGATAAATAGTTGTATAGAGATTGCCCTGCCTGCCGGCAGGTTCGTCGCCT
>CAZOGP010000067.1:0-3938 GCA_964579775.1 uncultured Candidatus Saccharibacteria bacterium
GATCTTCGCGGTGGTGTTTCAGCCGATCTACCGGCAAATACTGAAAGTCTTCAGCCGTTTCCCCGGTATTGCGGCGCTACTGGCGACCATCCTGGTTGTTGTTTTTATCTTGACGCCTTTAGTGCTGATGGGCGTCCAAGTTTTCAAGGAATCAAGCCAGCTGTATTTGGCGCTGGCCCAGAGCAGCGGCCGCGAAGTAATCTTAAACATTTTTAAGGATGCCGCCGAGCGGATCCAGGAGTTGATCCCGGGAACGCAGAATTTTTCTTTTAACTTGTTTAACTTGGATCAATACATCAAACAGTTGACCACTTGGCTCATCCAGAACCTAGGGGGAATATTCTCTAATTTTACCGGTCTTCTGGTTGACGCGTTCATTTTTTTGCTGGCTTTTTATTATTTGTTAAAAGACGGGGACAAGTTTAAGGGATTAGCCTTACGGATCAGCCCGCTATCTGATGCCGATAACGAGAATATTTTCAATAAATTAGGGCTGGCCATAAATTCGGTCGTGAGAGGAAATCTGATAATCGCCGTGATCCAGGGTATTTTGACTTCCACCGGTTTGACGCTCTTTGGCGTCCCTAACCCCGTTCTTTGGGGCATGGTCGCGGCCATAACAGCGCTGATCCCGGGCGTCGGCACGTCATTAGTCATCGTGCCGTCCATCGCGTATCTGTTCTTAACCGGGCAGACCTTCCAGGCTGTCGGTTTGCTGGCCTGGGGAATTTTGGGGGTTGGGCTGATAGATAATTTTTTAGGGCCGAAACTCATTGGCCGGGGTATGAAATTACATCCTTTGATAGTTATTTTGTCGGTACTTGGCGGAGCGGCGCTTTTTGGCCCTATCGGATTTTTGCTGGGGCCGCTATTCTTAAGCCTCTTCTTCGCCTTGCTGGACATCTACTTCTCTCTGGCTAAAAAAACGGTCATTTAAAAACAAACTTATGGGTTTGGATAAACCGGATAAAAAGAAGGAGTAAAAAATTGAAACTATTTTAAAAAAGAGCCGTTAAAAAGCCGTTTAATTATCAATTAAGATAAACTTATGAAAAAATACAAAATATCAATAGCCGCGTTCGCTGTTATTTTCTCTTTAAGCTTCGCGGTCTTGGCGGCGGAAGCCGTCAACGTCTCGGCCGCCGAGGCGGTGACGGAAAGCGTGGTTTTGGCGGATGAAGCGGAAACATTGGAGGGCGTGGCTGTGGCCGAGCCGACAAGCATTCCGTCGGGTTTTGGCTTTTGGTGGAACGACCTGAAAGAGAATCTCTCTTTGGCCTTAACTTTTGACTTGGTTAAAAAAGCGGAGAAACAGCTGCTCTTTGCCGCCCGGCGCGTCAAATTAGCCGAATATATGATGGAAAACAGCGCGGACGCCAAGGTCCAGGAAAAAGCCCAGCAGTTGCTGGCGCGGGCGAACGAATACACGCAAAAGATCCAGGAGCGCAAAGATGAGCTGGCTGAAAGAACCGATTCCAAGGCCCAGATTTTATTGGCTAACGCGGCCAAGCAGCAAATGAATTTGGAATTGGCGCTGGATAAAATAGAGGACAAGATACCGGCGGAAAAATTGGCGATATTCCAGCAGTGGCGGACGCAGATAGAGGCGGAGCAGCAGCAATTTTTAGATGGTTTGAAAAATAATTCGGACGTACCGCGGGCGGTGAAAGATAAAATAACGGAGATCAAAGCAAGGATCCAGGTTAAATTACAGGAACGGGAGACATTCCGCAGTCAGCAAAAAGAGATTTTGGACGAGATAAAAGCTGGCCGCGAGGACGCCAAGGCGGCCCTGGAAATGTTAAGGGAAGAAAGAGTACAGGCGTTGGAAACAGCGCGGGAAGAATATAAAGATGCTAAGGCGGAAATTATTGATAAAATAAATTCCGGCGACCAGGGAGCGGTCAAGGACTTGCTGAAATTGAATCAAACTCAAAAGATCCAACTGCAGAACGTTCTGCAAGACGTTAAAACCAGATCAACGGAAATCAAAACCGAGCTGAAACAAACCACCACTCAAAGTCGCCAGGAGATTCAGAATAACCGAACCGAACAGCGGACCAAAAGCCCATCACCCAGTCCGTCGGCCAGCCTATAATTTTTTCTGTTGACGATTGAAATAATACGCGTTTTGTGCTACCCTCTTTTTTAAGGGGGTAGTTCTTTTTTAGGCCTTGTTGTCCTGTAAGGCCAGCTAGGAAAAACCGTTTTTGTGCCAACTTATAGGGAGGGGAATATGGCGCCGGAAGATCTCATCAAGGCAACAGAAGGTATTATCAAAGGGAAAAAACAGGGGGAACAAGCGGATCGTCTGATAAAGAGTTATCAGAGATTACGCCGTTTTTTCCCCGAAGAAAAACGGGCGGATCTGGCTGAAGGCTTTGTTTCTTTTTGCCAGGGGAGGATCGGGGAAAAGCGTTTTCGGCAGCTGGCCGAGATTCTCGGAGGCGCCAGGAAAAAACAGAGAAAAAAATCTTTCCGCCGCCGGAACCCGGACGTTTTTTCTTCAAGACACATCAGCCAAGGTCGGCATAGATGTTTTGATCAAGACCACTTAGCCGTTTGCGGAAACCGCAAACGGCTACTTTTATAATTTTTGGCAAAATAGCGCAGGTATCTATACAAAACTTTAAAAATAGATTAAAGTACCGTTAGGTGTTCTGTGCCGCTTTGCTTAAAGCGGCTTTTTAATTTTTGTTATGGTAAGATACTTATATGCTGATAGACGACGTAAAAATCAAGGTCAGGGCCGGCCGAGGCGGGAATGGCGCGGTGGCGTTCAACAATATCAAGATGAACCTGGGGCCGACCGGCGCGGACGGGGGACAGGGCGGCAGTATATACCTGGAAGGCGTGTCTGATTTGGGCGCGCTTATTCAGTTCCGTTACAAAAAAGAAATAACCGCCAAAAGCGGCGGGCGCGGCAAAACGCAATTAAATGACGGCGCGGACGGGGAAGATATTGTTTTAAAGGTGCCGGTCGGCACGGTAGTTCATAATTTACCCCCACACCAAAATAACAATATAATGTCAGCGCAAAACAAGGAATTAGATAAAAAGACAGATAAAGAAGGTTTGTTTCTAGATAATAATTGGTGTGGGGGTTTAACCGTCGGCCAGGATTTTGAGATAATGTCCATCGGCCAAAAAATATTGATAGCCAAAGGCGGTAAAGGCGGCCGGGGCAATTATAAATTCCGGTCATCCACCAACACGAGCCCCCGGGAAGCCGAAGAAGGCTTGCCTGGCCAGGAGCGCGAATTGCGTTTGGAACTAAAATTGATAGCGGATGTTGGCTTTATCGGGTTGCCCAACGTCGGCAAATCCAGCTTATTAAATGAGCTGACGAATGCCAAAAGCAAGGTGGCTAATTATCCATTTACCACGCTGGAAGCGAATCTGGGCGCGTATTACGAATTAATTCTGGCCGATATCCCTGGTCTTATTGAAGGGGCATCCGGGGGCAGGGGGCTGGGCATTAAATTTTTGCGGCACATTGAGCGCACGAAAACCATTTTTCATTTTATCTCCGCCGAGTCTGCTAACCCGGTTGGCGATTACGAGATTATCCGGAAGGAGCTGGGCGCGTATAACGAAGAACTGTTGAAAAAAACCGAGTATGTTTTTTTGAGCAAAGCTGATTTGCTGGCGCCGGAGGAAGTAGAGAAAAAAATCAACACGCTTAAAGCTATCAATAAAGATGTTTATCCGATATCCATACACGACAGCGACGCCATTGAGCGCGTGGAGAAAATTTTGCGGGAGATAATTAAGCAAAAGTGTTAATGAAATTATGGGGTTACGCAGGAGCATAAATTACTGTACAAACATCAAGATTGTCATCCCTGCGAAAGCAGGGATCCAGGTTCTTTTGATCCTGGATTCCCGCCCTTCCTGCGTCAGAATCTACGGCCTGCGCGGGAATGACATAATTTTTT
>CAZOGP010000068.1:0-3898 GCA_964579775.1 uncultured Candidatus Saccharibacteria bacterium
TGCCGCAATTCCTCCCCTCAAAATATTTCAGCTCAAAGCTGCATGGCCGAAAAAGAAAATGTGGAAAATAGTTTACTCGAAAAACTATTTTTCGATTTTTGAAACATACTTTTCCCCTTATATCATGCTATCTATCCGTCGTTTAAAATTTCTTTATATGACTCAAAACTCAAGTAGCGCCGCGCCGTAGCGATCTTTGGTAAAATCGGCGCCGGTTTGAGTGAAATAGGTTAACCAAAAATTTTCAATATTGAATAGCCGTTGAGAATTGATTCCACTATTCTCTTCGCCCGCGCCGGCGCCAACGATATATATCTTGACGCCGCTCAAATTAGGCAATTGAGCAGAGGAACTCTTAGCGGCGACAATCTGCGCGATTTTTGAATCAGTCAAATTATCAACCGTGAAATTGTTTTGGCCGTAAATTTCCACCATATCCGAAAAAATGACGAGGATTTTTTGTTTGCCGGTATAAGTGTTAAAGACCCGCTCGGCGAGTTGTAAAGAGTCAATAATAGCCGTGGCATTTGAATTAGGGGAAGAATTAAAAAGATTATTGACGGTTTTCAGAATTGTTTTTCTTTTCGCGTCCAATTCTTTTTGGTTAAGGGGATCAAACATTGGATTGCCTCGCTTGTCGAGGATCCCATATTTTACAAACTCCTCATTCACCGGAAAAGTGGATTGGGCGAGCGGTCGGTCAGTAATTCTATCCACAATAATCCGGTCGCCAGCTTCAAGCGTCGCAAGGATTTTTTCAAATTCGTTCTCGTACGTTTTCCGCATGCTTTGCGTACTCCCTGAAAGGTCAAAAAGCACGAACACGGTTTTATCGCCGCCACGCACCAAGTTGATGGCATTCTCTCGCGAAGAGGACGGAGCGGCTATCCACAATGCCGTCAATGCCCCGACCCCAAGAACAACCAAAGAAATAATAGTGTTTCGATTCATAAGATTAAATTAAGTGGTACAACGCTTATCAAGAGAACGCAGGCTCTCGGGTATGTCGACGGATGGTAGTTGGTCAAAAGTAATCGAATCATTCGACCTCTTTTTCTTGGCCGCCCGTTCGTAATGCATCCGGTATATTTTTACGAGTTCCTGCATTTTCTTGTTTACTGTCTCCGCCGCTGCCTGCATGAATGTGAACTCGCTCTGCCTTTCGGCTTCGGCCTTGTAAAATCTTTTGAGCAACTTCTGGTGGATCTGCTCTGTTTTGTTTATTTCGCTTTGAACCGCTTGAAAGCGTTTTCGCGCATGAACCAATGCTGTCCGTCGCTCCGCGACTTCCGGCCGGTAGCGCCGTCGTCCGACGTCTATGGCGAGAATAGCAAAGAAAGTTACGACAACGCCGAGAATAGTTGAAGCGAGCGCCGGATTGATGTCGGTTACAATCCCGTAGCTCCCGAGTTGTTTTTGAAATGAAACAATGTAGCTTTCCCGGAATTTCGCGAATCCAACGATAACCAAAGCCAAGAAAAGAATGCTGAAGAGCGGGATTGGATTTTTAGCTAAAACCTTTTTAACCCCTTTTTCAAAAGGGTCCTCGGCAAAAAACTGCCCCAAGGAGTGTACGGCGTAAGCAAATATACCGCTTACCACCAGCGAGAAAAAAATATTAACTAACTCTATTTCGCCCAAAATAGAGCGAAAGGCGGCGAGGTTAAAAGGAAATTCCGCAATTCCGATAAGGCCGATGACGAACCAATATGCGCCGGTGCCAAGGTGATGGTTGGCATGAGTAGATTTATATTTTTCCTGTTCTCGGGCGTAATCGACTTTTGGCTGTCTAATGTTCTCCTTGATCTGAGCGAGGTTGGTTTGGATAGTTTTACGACGGGCGAGAGTGTCGCAATAATTCGTTCTCAACTTTTTGTCTTTCTCGCTCCAAAGCTGCGATACGAGGTTCGCATTTTGCTCGGCAAAATGCAGAAGCGATTCCTCATAATGTTTAGGGCTGGCGCCGACTTTGCCGTCTTTTTTTCCATTCCGACCGACTCGCCACGGAGAATATGTTGAAGAGTAAAGATAAATAGATCTTGTGGCCGGCCTGAAAAAAATTCTCCACAGACCGAAAGACATGGCTCCAAGGATAAGACCAGTCGTGGCGAAAACAAAAATGATGGGCAGGAGCCCGCTCGCTTGGAGAAGTTTCACAAAGTCCGGTTCCGCCGAAAGCCAACGGAATACAAGAAGGCCGAAAAGCGCGGCTATGCCCCAGAGAGTGAAAACGAGACCCTCCCGTTGGGTTCTGGTGGACTTTACGGTTAATGAAGCGAAGACCAAAATCAAAGCAATCAAAGCAAGCAGTTCCCACAAGCTCATGGTGAGCAAGTGATTCAAGGAAGCGACCAGTGTTTCGTTGAACATATATTTGTTAAAGCAACTCTATTATTGACCGGGTTCAATTTGACTTTGTAGAAACACAAAGCTCCCAGCCAGCGACAATCTTACGATTGCCCACACAAGTTTCCCTGTATGACCGATGAAGGAGCTCTGACTAGGAGCTTTTTGACTTCATCGGTTTTTAATCCTGTCGCGGATCGCTCCACGATTTAGGTCGCTATATTGAATTGTATAATTTAATTGTAATGCACGAGCAAAGAAAGTCAAGATAAAAATACCCCCAAGGGGGCAAAATAAAGTAGCTATGCCTATTTACTATTGACTGATAGCGACAGGTCGCTATACTTAAATAGTAATGACTACTCAAAAACTAAAAGGTCGGGCAGAATTATATACAATGAGCAGTTTTTTTATTTGCTCAAAGAATTTAATAAGATTAAAGTAAAAAAATATTATGGTCAGCGGAATGTAGAAAGATGAGGGGAATATCCCCCTCATCTTTTATTTTTTTGTAACGCAAGTTTGCATCGCACAACATCGCAGGGTAATTTTCTTTTGCCTAAAACCAATTTCCAAACATCCTTCAACTCTTCTTCTATTTCAGGATTTCTTATGTCGTGTATGATGTCGTGCGCCTTATCTTTATCCTCTTTCCTCTCCGCAAAGATCCACAACACAAGTGCCCTTGTTGCCTTATACACAATATTATTATTGCTTTCCCCAATCCGTTCCAAATAATCTCTAACATCTTTTCTATCATTATTATATCCATCGTACTGCTTCCTTAGTGCCGCCTTGAAGGCAATCCCAACGCAAAAGTTATTTAAACATGAAAATTCGTCTTCTTTATAGAATGTCTTATCTTTTATTGACTCAATTCGTTTTATCGCGAGACGGGAATACTTTATAGCGGTTTCTAATATTTTCTCTCGATATTCTGTATTAAAAGCATTGCCATGCTGATAGATATATAGGTACAAAAAGCAACTAGCGGTCGAATTGTTGGCCCCGGCTCTTATGGCGAATCTCTCGTCTACTAACATTAGCTTCGCCTTTGTAATTTCTTCGTCTAGTTTATTTTCAAGTTCTTTTTTCTTCGTTTCTATATCCCCTTCGTTCAATAAATACAAAAAATAATTTACCGCCCCCATAAAAGCTAAAATAAGCGCAAGAAAGGAAATTAATTCAATAGTGCTACCAGGAGGAAACAAACCCGGCCACCAATGAACAGCGAATCCCAATAAAACTATTACGATGAAACACCAGAATATGTGTTTCCACCCAAGCTTAATATTAATAAACATAAAATAAAATTATCTAATTTTTAACAAACCACCCCTAACCGAACCTTTGATTTTAAGTTTAACAGACGAACCGCGTTTGACAATACCCCTTGGAAAATGACATTCGCCCCCGTCAATCTTACATCTCCGTCGTCAAGGAAGTTTAACCGTTTCTTGCCCACGCAACGGGCGGGCTGGGGCAAGAACTTTTGATTTGTCTCCTCCGAAGACGCGCCGAAAGGAGGGGTTAAGGGGGAGGAATTGCGGCG
>CAZOGP010000069.1:0-3894 GCA_964579775.1 uncultured Candidatus Saccharibacteria bacterium
GGCTACAAAATTAAGGCGCTACAAAATTCTACGAAAAAATCGATTAGACTTTGTATTCCAAAGTTCTCAAGAACTTAAGAACTTGTTTTGAGTGTGTTGGATAATTAGCTTTTTAAATTCACCTCACCTCATTCAAGCTCATTGAGTCTGAGACTCTCAGGGTCGAACGACCTGAAGGCTCATCAGAGCCTGAACGGCCTAACCCTCTCCTCCGAGAGGAGAGGGAAAACCCTAAATCCCTCCCAACCTCCCTTTACGGAAAGGGAGGAGTAGACTGCTATTGACAGGGATATTTTTGGTGATAGAATGGTTTTAGCAGTCTAAGTGGTAGAGTGCTAATTTGTAAAGTATTCGTTATTCCGAGCAGAGCGAGGAATCTCCCGCGTATGCGGGTCGGGTCTGGCATCCGCCAGAGATCCTTCACTTCGTTCAGGATGACAGAGGACCTGGATTCCCGCCCTTCCTGCATCAGGATTTACAACTTTCGCGGGAATGACTTTTATTTTTATGCAAGAACGGCGCAAAAAAGTATTAAAAGCGGTGGTGAAAGAATACCAGCGCACGGGGCAGCCCGTGGCGTCTTTGGATTTGGCTAAGAGGTGGAATTTTGGTTTTAGTCCAGCCACGGTTCGCGCGGAAATGCTGACACTGGACAAAGAGGGTTTTTTGGAGCAGCCGCATACTTCCGCCGGGAGACTGCCAACGGATAAAGCCTTCCGATTTTTTATTGAGGAATTCGGCGAGGAAGAATTTGGCCAGAGCGAAAGAGAACAGGTTTTGAAACAAATGTGCAAGCTTCATAACGATTCAATGAGTGAAATGGCGCAGTTTTTGGCTGATTGTTCGCGGGGGTTGGGCGTGTCCGGCATCTTCGGGCAAATGTCCGATTGGCACGGCCATCCTTCGCGCAAGGCTACGGATTGGCGTAGTGCGGGGCTTGGGTGGCTGGCGGAAGAACCGGAATTTGAAGACAACGATTTGAAAAATATCATGAAATGCTTTGATTCGCTGGAAGAAGATTTTAATAAATTTTTTGGCGATTTGGATGAAGAAACGGAAATATATGTCGGCCGGGAAAATCCCATCAAGTATTTGCGCAATTACAGTCTGGTCGTGACGGGTTTTGAGAACGAAGGCGGCCGCGGGGTGCTGGGAATTTTGGGCCCCAAGCGCATGAATTACCAGAAGAATAAGTTCGTGGTGGAAGAGACACGCAAGCGCGTCAGTAAACAAGTGAACAAGTAAATAGGTAGACAAGGGGGCAGATAAAAAGTATTTTAAATTTGTCATCCTGAACTTGATTCAGGATCCAGGTTCACTGGATTCCGGGTCAAGCCCGGAATGACAGAATATCGTATTCTATGCCAGACGAAAAAGAGCAAGAAATTATTATAGACGAAGAGACCGATGAAAGCGGTCTCGTGGAAAAAGTAAAGAAACTGAAAGAGCAATTAAGGCAGTATCAGCAGGAAAAACAGGATAATCTGTCGGGCTGGCAGCGGGCGCAGGCGGATTTTATTAATTACCGGCGGCGGCAAGAAGAGCAAATGAGCGAATGGTCAAATATGTTCGGGGAAGGGCTGTTAAAAGATATTTTACCGGTGCTGGATACTTATCGTGCTAGAAAAATATACATGCAGGCTGGCGAAGAAGCCGGTTTAGGGAAAAATAATGAGTCAGACGGGTCGGATGTAATAATAAATCAGTTAGTATCTATTTTAAAGAAGCATGGTTTAGAAGAAATTAAAACCGTCGGCGAAAAATTTAATCCAGAATTTCATAATGCGGTGGAACAAGTGATAAAAGAAGGTTTGGAAGGTGTAATAGCAGAGGAAATACGAAAAGGGTATCTACTTAATGGAAGGGTTCTGAGGGTAGCAGAAGTGAAAGTGACTAAAAATCAATAATTAATTTTTAGTCATTCCGAGCGAAGCGAGAAATCTCCCCGCCCTGGCGGGGTCGCAGACAAGCTGCGAGATTCCTCGACCTAGGGTCTCAGAATGACAAACGAAAAAAATGTCAAAGATAATCGGTATAGACTTGGGTACATCAAATTCCGCGGCGGCGGTCGTGGAGGCCGGCAAGCCGATAATTATTCCTTCGGCCGAAGGCACGACCGTGGGCGGGAAGGCTTTTCCATCATATGTCGCGTTCACCAAAGATGGGCAATTGCTGGTGGGCGAACCGGCGCGGCGCCAAGCGGTGACTAATCCGGAGAACACCATTTTAGCGGTAAAGCGCAAAATGGGCACGGACGAAAAGATTAAGGCGAACGGCAAAGAATACACGCCTCAGCAGATTTCCGCGTATATTTTGCAAAAGATCAAAAAAGACGCGGAAGCTTATTTGGGCGACCGCGTGGAAAAAGCCGTTATCACGGTTCCGGCGTATTTTAACGACGCCCAGCGTCAGGCGACCAAGGATGCCGGCGCCATCGCGGGGCTGGAAGTTGTGCGCATCATTAATGAGCCCACGGCCGCGGCGCTGGCTTATGGCATTGATAAGGCCGGCAAGGATGAAAAAATATTGGTGTTTGATTTTGGCGGGGGGACGCTGGACGTCACTATCATGGAATTTGGCGAGGGCGTATTTGAGGTCATCTCCACTTCTGGTGATACGAGACTCGGCGGGACGGACATGGATGAGAATATGGTCAATTATATTATGGGCGAATTTAAAAATTCTTCCGGCATTGATTTGAGCAAGGATAAAATGGCGATGGTGAGATTAAAGGAAGCCGCGGAAAAAGCCAAGATAGAGCTTTCTTCAACTTTAGAAACCGATATCAATTTGCCGTTTATTACGGCCGACCAAAATGGACCAAAGCATTTACAGCTGAAAATTACTCGGGCTAAATTGGAGGAATTGGTCAAGCCGATAATTGACCGCTGCCAGCATCCGATGGAACAGGCGTTGAATGACGCCAAGCTTGGCCCGCAAAATATCACCCGAATCCTTATGGTGGGCGGACCGACGCGCATGCCGATAATGCAAAAGTTCGTTGAAGATTATATCGGTAAAAAAATTGAAAGAGGCGTGGATCCGATGGAATGCGTGGCCATGGGCGCGGCCATCCAGGGCGCGGTGCTGGGCGGAGAAATGAAAGACGTTTTGTTGCTGGACGTGACGCCCTTAACCTTGGGCATCGAAACCATGGGCGCGGTAGCCACTCCCTTGATAGAACGCAACACCACGATTCCCGCTCAAAAATCCCAGATCTTTTCTACCGCTTCCGACGGTCAGCCGGGCGTGGAAATCCATGTTCTGCAGGGCGAGCGGCCCTTGGCCAAGGATAACCGTACTTTAGGTCAGTTCATTCTGGACGGCATTCCGCCGGCCCCGCGGGGCGTGCCGCAGATTGAAGTCACTTTTGATATTGACG
Organism: uncultured Candidatus Saccharibacteria bacterium; assembly: GCA_964579775.1. Taxonomy (GTDB): domain Bacteria; phylum Patescibacteriota; class Minisyncoccia; order Portnoybacterales; family GWB1-42-6; genus UBA8475. Next base: position 3,383 of record CAZOGP010000069.1, read on the forward strand.
CCAACGGCATTTTGACCGTGACGGCTAAAGACAAAGCGACCAATAAAACGCAGAATATCACGATAAAAGATACCTCGGCTTTGTCCAAAGAAGAAATTGAGAGGATGAAGCGAGAAGCCGAAGCGCACGCGGTGGACGACCGTAAGCAGAAAGAAATCATCGATTTGCGCAACCAGGCCGACGCGACCATCTATAGCGTGGAAAAAACCTTGAAAGACGCGGGCGACAAAGTTCCGGCAGACATTAAAAAAGGCGTGGAGGAGAAAATTGAGGCCGTGAAAAAAGTGAAAGACGGCAATGATGAGGCGGCGTTAAAGCAGGCGCTGGACGCGCTGCAGCAGGAAATCCAGAAGATCGATTCGGAAATGTATAAGCAGGAAAAAGCCGCGGAAAAAGAGGTGACCGAAGAGCCGGAATTGAAAGATAAGAATAAGAGCGACGGGACGATAAAAGGCGAGTTTGAGGAAGGGAACGGAAAAAAATAAAATTCGCTCGGCCAACGTCTTCTGAAA
>CAZOGP010000070.1:0-3868 GCA_964579775.1 uncultured Candidatus Saccharibacteria bacterium
CAATCCGCCTAAGATCACATACTCCTGATTCATATGGACAAAAACCGAATCGTAATTTTTCCGTTCGCGCCAAACATACCTATAAAAATTAGATATATATCTAATTTTTATAAAAACTCTATTCGTCATCCCAGGCTTGACCAGGGATCCAAGCCCTGGATTCCCGCTTTCGCGGGAATGACAGCTGTGGGGCGAAATACTATTTTTTTCTTTACCAAGAGAAAGCACCCTCACATTGCCCGGCAAGTCATACTCCCCGACCCCCAGAGCGATCACCGTGATTTTTTCATAATATTTGGCAAATTCCGCCACCCAGCCATGGAAAAAACCGAGCAGATCGTCGTTCCTGTCAATTTTTTGGGTTAAAATTAACAATTTCATATAAATTATTTTACGCAAAAAATATAATATCCGCTGGTTTGCCGACTCGCTGATTTGCCAAAAACTTTGTCCAGCCAAGAAAAAAACGGGCGCTTGGAAAAAATTGGCACGAGGTTGGCCAGCGTGGCGACGGCGCCGCGCACGCTTTGGCTTTCCACCGATCTGAAATCCCGGGTTAAATATTTAACCCCATCAATGGTAAAACGGTAAAAATCTTGGTAATAACCCTGGCAGGGATGGTAGTAATATAAAAAGGGAACATATAAAAAACAATAGCCGCCCGGCTTCAGAACCCGCCAGATCTCCTTCATCGCCCGCTGCGGCTCTTCAACGTGTTCCAGAACGGCGATGCAAATAACGGCGTCAACGCTGTTATCGGGCATTGGCAAAGCCTGGATATCGCCAACAATATCGGGATTAAAATCAGTAACTTTATCCAAAACCTTATAGTTTTTTTTAACCAGGTATTCGTTCAACCAATCATTTTTGCGCTCCCGACGATTGGTTTTGGTGCCGACCCTTAATCCCCCGCCAATATCAATAATCGTTTCTTTTTCAGAAAATATCTTGATCATCTTTTCCTTAAAAAATTTATCCCACGCGTTTGCCATATTATATTTTCACGGCCTGCCGCCAGGACGCCAAATACAAATTAAGGGTTTCTTGTTTTGAAGGCAGGGCCTGGACCGCGCGCCTAGCTCCCTCGCCGATTTTCTGACGCCAAGTCTCGTCTCGCAACATTGTTTCCATAGCGCTAACCAGCGCCGATTTGTCGCCCACCGGAATAATAACCCCACTTTCGTTATTCTTAAAAACTTCGCCCGCGCAGCCCACGTCCGTCATAATAATTGGCAAACCGTAGCTGGCCGCCTCAATCGCTGCTAAGCCCCAGCCTTCGCTGTCGGAGGTCAACAAAAAGACATCGGCTATTTCATATAGATTCTCTAATTCTTCGCGTGATTTCTGACCCAACAATTTGATACTATTGACCAATTTTAAATTTTCAATTTTAAATTTTAAATTTTTATCTTCCGGCCCATCGCCAACTATCCAAAGCTCGGCTTGAAGATATTTTTTTACCACCTCGGCCATCGCGCTTATCGCCAAAGCCGTATTTTTTACGGGCACCAGTCGGCCAACCGTCAAAAAAATAAAATTATTATTCGCGCTCTCTGGCTTTGCGCCAAAATTGCCGCTCTTTAATTCACTGAAAATTGGCGCGACTGTAATTTTTTCCTCCGCCACGCCAAAATTATTGACCAATTGCCTTTTTAGTCTCTGACCGACACAACGGATAACGTTAGCTCGTGGTAAAACATACCGAGCAATCAGCTTTCTTAAGCCACGGCATTTTTCAAAGCCATGCACTTGAACTTCCAACCTCACCCGATATTTTTTTGCCAACATCAAAGCCAGCCAAGCCAGATAATATTGGTCCTGCACTGTGATGACATCATATTTTTCTTGCGACAATAAGCGCTTGCCGGTCCGGTAAATATTGAAAAATTGCGCCGTCTTCCCGACGCCGCCGGAAATATAAACTTTAACTTTTTCCGATAACTCCACCGCGATTTCTTTCCGGCCGGGTGCGACCACCGCGTATTTTTCCACCAGATTGCCGTAATCAACAACTCTGGCCGCCAAAGCCGAATTTTTATCCGCCACAGAATTGTCCAAACTTAAATTTAAGACTTTCATACGATATCTATCACCTGTTCATAATTTAATTGACATTTAATGCGCTCTCTGATACTATGATGATATCACCACGAAAAAGACCCTTATGCGGTTCCGTCCGCATCGGGGGTTTTTTCTTTTATACAAGCCAAAAGAGACCGCTGATCGTTCAAATAAGCAATCGGGGCGCCCGTTCTTTTCAGTAAAATTGAGCACTTTCCCTTTATGGCGGGCGATAATATAACTCGCAACTTCATTTTCTCTATAAGCAACTTCACCAAACTGGCGTAATCGCCATCACTGGCCACAATAACGGCTCTATTAAAATTGTCTTCGTAAGTGTCTCTCATAACCCCCACGACCAGATCGGCGTCGCAATTGCCCTTCGGCTTCCCGTCGCCGTCATATGTCGTTTCTTTAAAAACAAGCGTGAAACCCGCTTCCTGCAGGGAAGTATACAATTTAGTATATCTGGATATTAAACCGATAAATAAATACGCCCTTTTAACGCCATATTTCTCTTTCAACCAAACTCTAAAACGGGCGTAATCCAGCTCCCAGCCGAGCGCCTTAATTCCTTTATACAAATTCGCACCATCTATATACGCGTAATTATTTTCTTTTGAAATCATTCAAAAATTTATTAAATTATATTAACTTTTATATTTTAACCCTCCTCCTCCATCTTTATCTCCTCCGCCGTCAAGCCGTATAATTATAGATTTCATTTAAATTCTGCCCCATTGAATTAAACGAGGAGCAATAAAATAAAGCTGTGAAGGATTTTGAGTCCTTTCAACTCTTATTTCAGAATAAAATTTGTTTCCGTTTGTATTTTCATATTCAAAACGAATAATTGCGAATGTTGAAGGCTGTATCACTTTATTCTCTTTAAAACTAATCGCTTTTGAGATACCAGGGCTCTTTACTCGAAGATAATCAATGGGGCCTGCAAAATTCCACAGCTCATCCGGTAAGTCCTTTAATAGATCACTTTTTTCTTGTATATTTTTTGCGATATCGGTACCTATATTACGAATTTCTAGAGAATTATTGAATGGTGTTTCAATAACAATTTTAGGGCTTTTGGCCACCCAAAATGTTTTATACGAGTAAACAGCACCAACAGTGGCGGAAATAGCGGAAATTATTATAATAACATCCATTATTGTTGCAGTCATATAACCTTCTAAATGTTCAAATTGTTTTGTCTAATATTATTGTCTTCCTCTACCGCTTTCGCCTCTTTGTGATAATTTTTAACTAAACCATACGGCAAATTCGGTTGCTTGCCCTTCAGTAATTCCTCAACCGTTAGGGTCTGAATTTTCGGAAACTCAAATTTATCGCTGAACATAACGCTAAAACTGCCCGCGTCCACCGCCTCCTGAATCATCGGCTTGGTTGGCGCTTCAAGCGTGATAAAAATTCCGCAATCGGCCTTTTCGCGTTCAACGTCTCCTTTCAACGTCGCAATGTCGTTTCTGTGCGTTGCCCCGCCTTTAACCTGGACAATGGCTTTTCCGTATTCCGTTTTTCCGTTGGTCGCGCCTTTGTAAAAAGTGACTATTCCGTCAATCCCCTTGTCCGCCCCGCGCATATTCTCTTTGCTTTTGCTCGGGCCGGGCATCGCATTTATCAAGTCCAGCGCCCAATACTCAAACTGAAAAGCGTCTTTGGTAAACATTTCCTTGGCCGCGGCCAAATCAGTCGGCAAGCCGTCGGTAATTATTTGTTTTACTCCCAGCCCAAATTGGTCGCGCAAACGCCGTTTAATCAAATTTATCGCTAAAGTTGTTATATCAATACC
>CAZOGP010000071.1:0-3864 GCA_964579775.1 uncultured Candidatus Saccharibacteria bacterium
CGAGGCGAGCGACGGCGAACCGAGAGCCGAGGCCGATTCCCTTCACCCGCTCAAAGATTAGAAAAGAGCCTTCTGGCTCTTTTCTTTTTGCCAAAAAAGTGATAAAATGAGGAAAGAATTGATAGAAAAATAAGTAATTTGTCATCCCGGGCTTGACCCGGGATCCAGGTCCTGAAACAAGTTCAGGACGACAAAAGTCTGGATTCCCGCCCTTCTTGCATCAGGATCTGCGACCTTCGCGGGAATGACATTAAACAGGCCGATGTAGCTCAACTGGTAGAGCAATCGCTTCGTAAGCGATAGGTTGTCGGTTCAATTCCGACCATCGGCTCCAGGCAAAATTTGACTGGGCGAAGTAGAGCAGGCGTTTTCCCGCTTCGCGGGAAAAACTCCAGCGATAGGTTGCCTCGCAATTGCGGGGCGCTGGCTCCATATATCTATCGCATTTATTTTTTTGTTGTCATCCCGGACTTGATCCGGGATCCAGGTCCTGAAACAAGTTCAGGACGACAAAAGTCTGGATTCCCGCCGGAGTTTACCCCGTACTGCGATACGAGGCGGGAATGACAGAAGAAAAATTAAATCCCTCCTCACCTCCCTTTACGGAAAGGGAGGAGTAAAATTATATGGAAAACATTAATTTCAAAAAAGAATTAGAAATTTTAATGAACCGCCTCCAAAAGATGACGGACCGTCTTTGACTTGGCAAGAAACGCCAAAAAGATCAGTGGAATGGAGGAATTAATGAAGGCTGGCGAGTTTTGGCGGGACCACGAGCGGGCGGGAAAACTAAGCCAGGAGCTGGCGGAGCTGAAAGAAACACAGGCCAAGTGGGAGGAAATTGCGTTGTCTGTGGAGATACTAAAAACTGATTTAACAGGCTATGAACCCGGCGCGGACGAGGAGGCAGATAAAAAATTAGCCAAGGAATTCGGCGATTTGGAGAAAATCGTCGCGGGTGAGGAGAAAAAAACATTTTTTTCTTATCCTTACGCTAAAAATAATGCTATTCTTTCTATCTATTCGGGCGCGGGCGGGACGGAGGCGCAGGACTGGGCGCAAATGCTCATGCGGATGTACCAGCGCTATGGCGAGCGAGCCGGTTTTGCGGTAAAAACTTTGCACACGCACGAGGGCCAGGAAGCGGGCATAAAAAACGCCACGCTGGAATTTCGCGGGCCATATGCCTATGGTCACTTGAAAAACGAAAGCGGGGTGCACCGGCTGGTGCGTTTATCTCCCTTTAACGCCAATAATTTGCGCCATACGTCTTTTGCGCTGGTGGAAGTGATGCCGGAAATGGAAGATATTAGCGCGGTACAAATTAAACCAGAAGACTTACGGATAGATTTGTTCCGTTCTTCCGGCCCGGGCGGGCAGAATGTCAATAAAGTGGAAACCGCGGTGCGCATAACTCATATTCCAACCGGCATTGCCGTGGCGGCGCAGAGCGAGCGGTCGCAAAGCGCCAACAAAGAGCAGGCCATGAAGATTTTGGTCAGCAAATTGTATCAATTGGAGGAGCAAAAAAAAGCCAAAGAGATGGCGGGCATGAGAGCCGATATCCAGAGCGGGGAAGGTACGGCCGAGTGGGGGGGGCAGATCAGAAATTACGTTCTGCACCCGTATAAACTTGTCAAAGACCTGAGAACCGGCGTAGAATCAAAAGAGCCGGAGGAAGTGTTAAATGGGAAGTTGGAAGAATTTATTGAGGCCGAGATAAAATCACAAAACATGTAACATGTAACAAAGAACAAGAATTAAAATGTTTCCTGTTACATGTTTCCTGTTACATGATTTATGATAGTATTCCAAAAGGTTTCCAAAATTTACGACGGCTGCACAGCTTTAAGTAATATTGATTTGTCTATCAAGGCGAAAGAATTCGTCTCTTTGGCCGGGCCTTCTGGCGCGGGCAAGTCAACGTTACTCAAGCTACTGATCGGCGAGGAAAAGCCGACCCGGGGTAAGCTTTTTTTGGACAAGCAAAATATCCATTTGATAAAGGAAAAGGATATGCCCAAATTACGGCGTAAGATCGGCATGGTTTTTCAGGATTTTCGCTTGTTATCGGACCGCACGGCTTATGAAAACGTGGCTTTTGCCATGGAAGTAGCCGGGGCTAGCGATAAAGAAATAAAGCAGGACGTGCCCCAGCTCTTGGAGCTGGTTGGGCTGTCGGATAAACTAACCCAGTTTCCGCACCAGTTATCCGGCGGGGAAAAACAGCGGGTGGCCATTGCGCGCGCGCTCATTCATCGGCCGTCGGTTATTTTGGCGGACGAGCCGACCGGGAACTTGGATTTGCTCAACTCCTGGGATATCGTGCGCTTGCTGCTTAAGATCAATGAGCTTGGCACCACGATCATTTTAGCCACGCATGACCGGGAAATAATCAATAATTTGAGCCGACGCGTGGTGACATTGGATAAAGGGCGGATAATCAGGGATGAGGAGAATGGGCGGTATATATTATAGATAGTATTTTCTTAATTTTTATATTTTTGTGTCGTCCTGAACGAAGCAAAGGATATTCTCTTTTAATGACAAATGACGAATGTCTAATGACTAATCAATGACCAATATCAAAATCCAAATTTGGCATTGAGACATTAGGATTTGATTTGTCATTAGTCATTGGAAATTAGTCATTAATGAACAGTAGGCTATTTAATTCAACAAGCTCGGGATTCAGAATGACAATATGTGCGAAGAATTAATATAATCAGATAATTATGCTTAAAACAACTTTGTTCCGTATTATTAAATCCGGCTGGCAAAGCTTCGTGCGCAACTATTGGCTCTCCGCCGCGACGGTGGCGGTCATGATCCTGGCGCTTTTTGTCATCGCGGGGCTGACGCTTTTTAACGTGATGACGCAAGCCATTGTGGCTAATTTGGAAGGCCGGGTAGATGTGAGCGTGTATTTTAATAAAGACACGGACGAGGCCAAAATGCTGGCGGTGCGGCAGGAATTGATAACTTTGCCGGAGGTTAAAAGCGTGGATTATGTCTCGCAGGACGAAGCGCTGAAAAACTTTCAGGAACGCCACAAAGATAATCAGGTTTTGCTGCAAAGTCTGCAGGAACTGGATCAGAATCCCTTGGAAGCGAGCCTGAATATCAAGGCCAACAACGCTTCCCAGTACGAAGCGATTTCCAATTATTTAACCCAAGATAGGTTTAGCGGGCTAATCGATAAAATCAACTATAAACAAAATCAGGACATAATCAATCGCCTGACGAGGCTCACGGGCAATATTCAGATGGGGGGACTTATCGTTTCTTTGTTTTTGGCGTTGCTGGCGATTTTAGTTTCTTTCAATACCGTCCGCCTGACCATGTACACCTGGCGCGACGAGATTTCCGTGATGCGTTTTGTTGGCGCGAGCAACTGGTTCATCCGCGGCCCGTTCCTGGTGGAGGGCGCGCTTTATGGCATCGCCGCCGCCGTTACGACGATTGTTCTGATCTTCCCTATTCTCTATATAGTTTCACCCAAGATAACGAATTTCTTGCCCGAAGTTGACTTGCTGTATTTTTACCAGGCGAATTTCTGGCAATTCTTGATTTTAATGTTCGGGGTTGGCATCCTGATCGGCGGCGTTTCCAGCCTTATCGCGATTCGCAGATATCTTAGGGCGTAAAATTTCTATAAGCTATAAGCTATAAGCTATAAGCTCTTAGCTATTTTGGGGAGTAGCCAAGTGGTAAGGCAACGGACTCTGAATCCGTCATCGGGGGTTCGAATCCCTCCTCCCCAACTCTTTTTCGCTTCTACTGCATTTGGCGAAAGCGCAGCAGCGCTAGAGCCAAATTTTATCAAAAAGAAAAAGACCCCGCGGAGCAGGGCGACGCGGGGTA
>CAZOGP010000072.1:0-3787 GCA_964579775.1 uncultured Candidatus Saccharibacteria bacterium
GATAGGAGGGCAACAGGACGAAGCATGAGGGGCAAAAAGGGGATATTTCTATCCAGGGGGGACTTAACCAGATCGGCTGTTTTTTAGTGTTTATTTGTGTCGCGACTTGCCGTAGCGGAGAAGTTTTTTAAAAAATTAAAAATTTCAACTGTGGATAAGTGTTTTATTGAAAAATATGGTATCGGTATAAAGAAAAATAAGGCAAAAAATGCCGATAGCATTTATTGCCTTATTTAAGGCATTTTTTGGCATATAGAATTAAAAATTAAGGTAAAAAATATTTAATATCGGATGGTATCATGGTGCCGATACGGGCGGTATTGACAGGTTTTTATAAAAAAAGATACAATTGAAGTGTAGAAAAATAGCCGGAATTTCGCGAAAAACCCGAAGGGGACGATGAGTCCCGCGGGTTTTTTATTTTGAAAAAAAATTAATTAGTGTCTCGGTAAAAATATCAGCCGATATCGTTAAGGGAAAAAAGTTAAGGGCGAGAAAGGGTAAAAAATAAATCCCTCCCAACCTCCCTTTACGGAAAGGGAGGAGTAAGATCAAAAAATGGAATCAACGGAACAGAAAAATAAATACATCTCTTTGGCCGAAGCCAGCAAGCAAACTCTTTATTCGCAGGAGTATTTGAGTTTGCGGATTAGGCAGGGAAAATTACAGGCGAAAAAGATCGGCCGGGATTGGGTGACCACCAAAGAATGGGCGGAAGAATACCTGATAAAGATAAGAGCTATTGCTCCGGCGGCCAGCGAAGCCAAAAAAAATAAATTGATATCTTTGCAGGAAGCGGCCAAACACACTAAATATTCGCAGGAGTATTTGAGCTTGCGCGCGCGGCAGGGAAAATTGAAAGCCAAAAAAGTTGGCCGCAATTGGATGACGACCCAGACGTGGGTGGCGGAGTATGAGCAAAAAGTGCAAGAGGTGAAGGAGCAGAAGGTATTGGACTCGGGCGAAAAAATAGAAGAGAGCGGGTCTTTAGAAAATATTTTAAGGGTTGATAAGGGTGAGCTAAGGGTTGGGGAGTCGGAAGGGGAAAATTATAACTCACCCCGCCCCTCTCTTAATTTAAGAGAGGGAGAAAATACTAAATCCCTTCCCACCTCCTCGCCTCGCTTACGCGAGAGCGAAGCGGGCCTTTACGGAAAGGGAGGAGAAAAATTCCTCCAACCTTCATTTACAAAGGAAGGAGCAATCAGGATATTTTTGAAACCGTTTATTTTGTTAGGTGAAAATTTTGAAAAAAGCGCCAGCGGCTGGCGCGAGGCCGGAGTGATGTTGGCGCTGCGGTGGCAGGTTTTGTCAGAGGCGATAAAGGCGGGGCGCGTGGCGCCGGGGCTCGTTAGCCGGGAATTAAAATATTTCAGGATAGGCGCACTGGTACTTTTAGCGGTGACTGGCATAGGAATTTTGGCGCAGGCCAACGTCAGGAATAATTTAGCCAATGGTTTTGTCGCGTCTTTGGCGAAGGTTGGTGAAATAACATTTGAGGCGCCGGCGAAAATCAGCGGGGCGCTGAAAGAGATTAAGGGCGCGTTAAGGGGGAATGAGGGTGCGATAGGGGAAAATATGACGGATGGGACAGATAAGACAAATATAATAGAAGATCTTAAGGGTGAAATTAAGGGTGTGTTAAGGGTGGCGAGTAAGGGTTTTTATGACGCGGGTATGTCTTTGGCCGGCGCCGGGGAAGAGTTGGTGTGGCAGGCAAATGAAACAGGGCAAGCGGCGCGAGGATTGGCGGTGGATACTTTTTGGCAAGCGCAGACATTAATAACAGAAGCTCAAGCGATAATCACGGACGAAAAATTCAGTTTTGATCCGAGGCGGCTGGCATCAGAAAAAATTTCCGCGTTGTCCAGAACCGCTACCACTTTGGCCGCGGCGGTGAGTCAGAACGCGGCCACTAAAATTTCTTCTGCCGCCAACTTAATGGCCGGCTGGCCAACTTTGATCAAGGACGCGTACATTAACCTGGACCAAAATAACGAGCAGGTTAAAAGTAATCTGGCCGAAGTTTTTGCTAAGGGCAGTTTGGCGGTCGGTAATTTTTTCGGCAGCTTGCCCAATCTGCCTTCTTTAGCCTACGACCAATATTTGGTCATTAGCCAAAACGCGGGCCGCCTAGTTAATAACACGGCAATAGCGATCTTGGGGCGAACCAAAAACATCGCTCAACTGTCGCAGCGGGCCGGCGATCTGGCAATTAATTTGTCGGACGCGGCCGGCGGGGTAATCAACGACGGTCTGAATTTCGTCAGCAATAAAATCACCAGCGCCACCCGCTCTCTCGGCCGCCAGCTCGCTTTTAATCTTTTCTCCCTTACCCAATACGACCAGCTCTCCGGCCAGATCAACTATCTCTTCAGCCACATTGCCCAAAGCGCTCCCACTCTGACTCTCGGCAACCCGGAGTATTTCTTTGAGCTGGATTCTTTGCAACAAGAAGTCAACCAGCTAAAAGTCACGATGAACGAATTGCAGTTTAATCTCTCCCTGCAGGATGAGCAAGCCGTTAAGTCCACGGGTCAGCTTCCCCAGACCATCGTTGGTCCGGGTGGTCAGATCATCCAAACCATCCAGCGCGTAGAGAAAATAACCCAGGTTTTGCCGCCAGGCGACTATGCCAAGGTCGCGGACCTGGTGAGCCTCGAATCCAGGCTTCGCGCCGCCATCATCAGCAGCCAGGGCACCGTTATTTCTCAAGGCAATGCCTACACCACCAACAACTTCTACGCCTGGGCCCCGAGCCAGCGCATTGATAACCTCGGCAGCGTGGACATCGCCAACATTGACCTCTCCGGCCGCCTGACCCAGAGCGGGGCGGGCCAGATATCCTTTAGCGGCAACGTGGACGCGAATTCCGGCCTGGACGTTTCGGGCGCCAATTTCACCGTGGCCGGGACAAACTTCACGGTGGACACCGCTGGGAACCTTTCTATGCTGGGCAGTCTGACCGTGAACGGCTCCCAGACTTTAGCCGGCGATTTCACCGTGACTAAGTCTTCTTATCTTGGTTCCAACATTGCCACTTCCACTTTAACCGTGAAGGGTCCGTCTACTTTTACTGCCGCTTCTTCCACCGATGCTTTGTTCATCACCCAATATGGTTCTGGCGCGGGCCTGGTGGTTAACGCTTCCACTTCCACTTCCACCTTGGCGGTGTATCAGAACGGGGGAGGCACCGCTTTGGATATTTTACAAAACAGCGCGGCCGGTAATCTCATCAGTTTCCGCAACGCCACGGGCTCGCTCTTTTTAATTGACGGCCTGGGCCAGGTGACGCTGGGCACAACCACCGCGAGCACCACCGTGCGCGGCCAAAATATCATTACTCAACTTGGCGACGACGCTTCGCTGTATAATTTTTCCCTGAAGAATTTCAGCGGCTCCACTTTGCTTTCGGTCAATTCCGGCGGCAACTTAACTCTCAACGCCAACGCGACCTCCTCAATTGGCAGCGACGTCTATTTTGATACTAATACTTTAGCGATTGATTCCATTAATAATCGCGTGGGCGTTGGTACGACTTCGCCGCTGGCCACTTTTTCCATTCAGGGCACCGTGGCCGGTCAAACCGATCTTTTCGCGGTTGCTTCTTCCACGGGCGCCAATCTCCTGACCGTCAACGCGGCGGGAAATTTGGGGGTGGGCACGAGCTCGCCCTACGCCAAACTGGCCGTGGCCGGTCGAGGTGTGTTTGATCAAGATATTCGTTTTGACTATTTCACCGCCACTTCCACCGCGGCCACCTCCACCATTGCCGGCGGTCTGGCCA
>CAZOGP010000073.1:0-3762 GCA_964579775.1 uncultured Candidatus Saccharibacteria bacterium
TATTACAAAAATGTGTTCCTCTCCCCCTCAGTTGAGGGGGAGATTAAGAGGGGGTGGTGTTCTTTTTGAATTATCACCTCACCTCAATCCTCTCCTCTTTTGAGGAGAGGAGGTATTATATTCGTTAAATATCCAAATTAACCACATTTTTCGCGTGAGTCTGAATAAATCTTTTTCTTGGCGCGACTTCGTCGCCCATCAAAACATCAAAAACCTTATCCGCTTCTTTGGCGTCGGCAATGGTCACTTGCTTAAGCATGCGATGAGCCGGGTCCATGGTGGTTTCCCATAATTGCTGCGGATTCATTTCGCCGAGGCCCTTATACCGTTGGATATTAAAGCCCAGCGCCCGTTCTTCTTCCGGCTGCTCCGCGTCGGCCGCGATCTCCTCGGCTTCGACCGCTTTGCTCTTCCCGGTCTTTTTTTCCAGCCTAGCCGCCGTCTTATCAGCTTTGGCTTTTTTAAATTCTACCACTATTTTTTCTTTTTCTTCATCGCTATAGGCGTAGCGCGAGTCCTTGCCGCGCGAAACCTTAAAAAGCGGAGGTTGCGCGATATATAAATGCCCCGCCTCGATCACGGGCTGAAAATACCGGAAAAAAAGCGTTAAGAGCAGCGTCCGGATGTGCGCGCCGTCAACGTCCGCGTCCGTCATAATGACAATGCGATGATAGCGCAATTTGGTGATATCAAAAGAATCGGCAATGGCCGTGCCCATGGCAATGATCAGCGCTTTAACTTCTTTGGAAGACAGCGCTTTATCCAGGCGCGCTTTTTCCACGTTCAAAATTTTTCCGCGCAGCGGCAGAATCGCCTGGAATCGCCGGTCGCGGCCCTGCTTGGCTGAGCCGCCGGCCGAATCACCCTCAACGATAAAGATTTCTGATTCTTCGGGGCTCTTTGAAGAACAGTCCGCGAGCTTGCCCGGCAAGCTTAAACCGTCCAAAATTCCCTTGCGCAGCACTGTGTCCTTGGCTGCCTTGGCCGCCTGACGGGCCTTAGCCGCCAAAATGGATTTACCTAAAATCTCCCTGGCATCACTGGGATTTTTTTCCAAATATTCCTCCAGAACATAGGCTACCACTATATCCACCGCGGTGCGCGCTTCAGGATTGCCCAACTTCGCTTTAGTCTGACCTTCAAATTGCGGCTCGCGCAATTTAACGGAAACCACGGCCGTGAGACCTTCGCGCACGTCATCCCCCGTCAAGTTCTCGTCGGAATTTTTTAAAAAGCCATTCTTGCGAGCGTAGTCATTCAAACCACGCGTCAGCGCCGTGCGAAAACCGGTCAAATGCATGCCGCCCTCAACCGTATGGATATTGTTGGCAAAGCTCATTTCATAACCTTGCAAGTCATCGGTATATTGGAACGCGGCTTCTACCTGAATGCCCTCTTCCTCGCGGTTAGCATAGAAAATAGTGTCGTGGCAGGGCTTATTATCGTTGTTCAAAAACTTCACGTAAGAAACAATTCCTCCTTCGATGAAAAAACCGTAAGAGCGTTCGCCGCTGTCCGCCCCGCGGTCTTCCCTGGCAAGTTTCTTTTTTCCGGCCACCTGGCAAACGCCAAAAAACTCTTCGGCTTTTTTATCAACCTGGCGCAGGTCGCGGATAACGATCTTTGTGCCCTTGACTAAATATGCCTGCTGGCGCAAATGGCTAATTATCGTATCCCAGTTAAAACGAATCTCCTTGAAGATCTCGCTGTCCGGCTCAAAATAGATGGTCGTGCCGCGATTGGCGCACTTGCCGACTTTTTTCACGTTAGCCCTGGGCTTGCCTTTGGAATATTCCTGAACATACAGATATCCTTCGCGGCAGACTTCCGCGCGCAACCATATTGATAGCGCGTTAACCACCGAAACACCCACCCCGTGCAACCCGCCGGAAATTTTATATGACTCGCCGCCGAATTTGCCGCCCGCGTGCAAAGTGCAAAGCACGGTTTCCAAAGCCGATTTTTTCGTTTGCTTATGGATGTCCACCGGAATGCCGCGGCCATTGTCTTTCACGCGCACGCGGTTTTGCGGCAAAAAAGCTACCTCAATTTCCGTGGCAAATCCCGCCATCGCTTCGTCCAAAGAATTATCCACGACTTCCCAGACCAAATGATGAATGCCATCAATGCCGGTGGAGCCAATATACATACCGGGCCGCTTGCGCACCGGATCCAAGCCCTCCAAAACATAAATGTCTTTCGCTTCATAAGAAGCGCTCGCTATGTTATTGCCATTACTTTTACCGTTGCCGTTTTTATTAGCCATACTTTATATGTTGTCATTCTGAGCGAAGCGAAGAATCTCGTTGTCCACGGGATTGCTTCGGCCTACGGCCTCGCAATGACTGATTATTCATTCCCTCTCCTGATACAAAAACGCCAGTTCAATGGCGGCCGTTAAAATTAAAAAAATCAAAGCGGTCCACCAATAAAAAACCTGATAAGTTTTCATTATTAAAAATCCAACCAGCAACAAACTAAGCAACGTTCCCTCGCGAAAAGACGTCGTCAAGAGGCTGGTAGCCAAAGCGCTGGCCGCGCGGCGACGGCGGATAAAAAAACCCACCAAGCCGAAAAACCCGCACAAAGCCAAAAATAAACTCAGGAAAAGCAAAACCAAAATCCCGGCGCTGTCGCCTTCGGGCGAAACAAAATACATGATGGCCGCGAAAGAAATAAAGGCTAGGCCGCTGGCCAGTCCCATGCCCCAAAGATACGATTTTGACGTCATTTTCCGTGCTTAATTTACAGTTTAATTTTATCATATTTTCAACCCAAAAACAAGCCCTAAATCAAGGAAAAATGTGGATAAATCACAACTGCCCAGAAGCCTAAAAAACCGCTTAAATAAGCGGTTTTTTCTGGCGGCGGCCATGAGATGATGTTGAAACTTTTTTCATCAGCAACAAATCTATTTAACTGCTTCGATCATTAAGCTCTCTAGCGCAATGCCATTATATTGCTCTTTGCTAATTTCTTTGTTCTCTTTAAGAATATTTACGCTAAAACCCGTTTCTTTTATTTTGTTTAGATAATCATCTTTTAATAAAGCACCCGCGACACAACCGGTCAACAAATCTTTATTATTTTTTTGCCCCTCAGAAAGCTCTCTTAATAAAACGATATCCGAGAGAAAAATTTTCCCTCCCGGTTTCAAAACCCTATATGCTTCTTTAAATGCTTTTAATTTGTCGGGCGTGAGATTCACTACACAATTTGTAATTATAATATCGATTGAGTTGTCTTTGATTGGTATCTTTTCTATCTCTGCTAAAATAAATTCCAAGTTTTTGATGTTTTGTTTTTTAGCATTCAATTTTCCCTTTTTAATCATTTCTTCTGTCATGTCTACACCAATAACCTTGCCGCTCTCACCAACTTTCCTTGCGGCCAAAAAACAGTCAATTCCAGCACCACATCCTAAATCTAAGACGGTGTCTCCTTCTTTTATATCGCTAAAACCCACGGGATTACCACAGCCAAGTCCCAGATTTGAATCTCCGGTTATTCTTAGATCCTCTTCGGAATATCCTATGCTTTTTGAAATATCCTTATTGCCATTACAACTGCAACCGCAGCCGGAATTATTGGCAGCAATCTCTGAATATTTCTCTTTTACTATTTTTTTAATTTCTTCTGGATTGTTCATGCAATTTTATTTCAATTATTTCGTAATTTATTGGCGGGTCGTATGGGATTCGAACCCATGATCTTCTCCGTGACAGGGAGACGCGTTAAGCCGGGCTACGCTAACGACCCATA
>CAZOGP010000074.1:0-3712 GCA_964579775.1 uncultured Candidatus Saccharibacteria bacterium
TGGGTCGGCGGCGGGGGAGTCGTAAAAAATGACATACCAACAAACTGGAGTTTGTTGGTATGTCGGATATCAAAAATGGAGGAGAAATGGGTAAAAATAAAAGATATTGTTTTGCAAGGTTTGGCGGTGGCTTTTGTGGCGCTGGTGGTTTTTTATCCGCCCTTGGCTAATCCGTCGGCGAGCGTTTTGCAGGCGGTGGGCGAGGTAAGCTTTGCTGATAACCCTGGCGCCGGCGATATTGGCCGGGAGGTTGTGTATTATGGCCAGTTGCGGCGGTTTTCTACTTCGGGCGACCTGGCATTCTATTTCTATGATATCGATAATAACCGGCGGCAATACGATGATCCGCGTGTCTGGTTTTGGGCTTCTTTGCCGGATTATCAAGATTATGAAAAGATAAAACCGACGCTGGAATTCATCGCCAAGCAGAGCCCATCCGCTGTCTATCGCCTTGTTGGCACCAGGGAAGCGGATGATACGGGCTACTACGATCCCAGCATCAGCCAAACCCCGCTCCCGAGCCTCCTCATCAAAACCATCGAACTCTATAACGCAAAATAACATACCAACAAACTGGAGTTTGTTGGTATGTTGGTGTATAATAAAAATAAAAAATATGCCGAAAACAAAAACTGCTAAACAAATGGAGAGGCACTTGAAGGGGATAGCGAACCACTATCGCATTGAGGTTTTGTTGTTGATCGCCGAGTATAATGGCGTCACGCTTACCGAAATAATCAAAGGGGTCAACGCTAATGCCCGGACTATCGGCGAGCACACCCGGCGGCTTTGTCTGGCGGGACTGGTGGATAAAAAATACCGTGGCAAATTCGTGGAGCATAAATTATCGCCTTACGGAAGAACCTTTGTTAAATTTTTAGAATCGTTCCGCCGAACACAATAATATCCTTACAAACTTGAGAATGTAAGGATGTCGTTCCGCGCGGTATTGCTGTATTGTCTAATTCGTACGCTTCGTCCGTCCGAAGTTTTAGGCACATACATTTTGCAAAGTAAAAAAGATAAGTTATTTTATACTGGTTATACAAACGACCTGAAAGAGAGGATAGAATTGCATAACAACGGTAAGATTGCCTCAACGAAAAATCGTTTACCCGTCACGTTAGTTTATTACGAAGCTTGCTTAAATCAGCAAGACGCGACACATAGAGAGAAGTATCTAAAAACTGCTTGGGGCAAACGATATGTCAAAAGTCGTTTAAAGAATTATCTAACGGGGTAAATACAGAAATTAATTCATAAAAATAAAAAACACTTATGACCTTTGAACATTCATCAAACAGCAAGAAAGTTTTATTGGCGGTTGTTTTAGCGGTTTTATTCTTTGGCGCTTTAGCTCTATTTTTGCCGAAGCTTTTTAACCGGCCAGCCGATAAAATAGCCAGTCCCGACGGGGAAACGGCGAATTGGAAAACCCTTAACAACGATAATGGCGTCTCGTTTAAATATCCTGAAAATTTGCCGGTTTTATCCACCGGCGCTTCGACTAAGTATATCCGGGCTCGGGAATGGCCGCCTAAGCTGCTGGTGGCGCCTGGCGCATTTTCCTGCCAGGAAGGCGGACTCGGGATAGGCGGTCGCCCCGGCATGACGATACAAAAAACTATGGATGGCATCGTTTATTGCATTGAGAGCGTTAGCGAGGGAGCGGCCGGAACATTTTACACGGATTACACCTACACATTTTTAAAGGGAGACAAGCTGGTCAAGTTTAGTTTCACTTTAGCCTATCCGCAATGCGTCAATTACGACGATCCGCAAAAGACGGCCTGCGAACAGGAACGCCAGACTTTTGACCTGGATGTGTTAATTAGCCGCCTGGCCGAAAGCTTGCAGATATGAAAAGAGGGCATTGATGGGCAATGAAGTCCGCTATGTTTTAAATCGCGCCAATTCGCGCGCGTTGTATTGTCTAATTCCCGCCGACGCCAAGGCTTTGGCGGGCAAGCGTACGAATGGGTTCACCCCGTTAGATAAAAATCGGTTATAAATTCAACTTTATTTTGACTGTCATCTAACGGGGTAAATGCAAAAAATATGGACCAAAAACAAAAAGACAATTTGCTTTTGGCGATAAAAGAAGAAGTTGTTGCCTGCCAAAAATGCGGGCTTTATAAAACTCGCATTTTGCCGGTGATCGGCCAAGGAAATCACAGCGCTCAAGTTATGTTCATCGGCGAAGCGCCCGGGGCCAATGAAGATAAAACCGGGGTGCCGTTTTGCGGCAGCGCCGGTCAAATTTTAAATTTACTTTTAGCTTCAGTTAGCATCAAAAGGGAAGACGTCTATATTGCCAATATCTTAAAAGACCGGCCGCCGGCCAATCGGGAGCCGGCGCTGGAAGAAATTAGCGCTTGCACGCCGTATCTTTTAAGACAAATTGCGATCATTGAACCCAAAATTATCGCCACCTTGGGCAACTACGCGACCCATTTTATTTTAGAGCAATTTGGGGCGGCGGGCAGCAGGCTGGGCATCAGCCAATTAAGAGGCCAGAAATTTGCGGTTTGCGGTCCCCTCCCCAAAAAGCCTTGCACCATTATTCCTTTGTATCATCCGGCCGTCGCCATTTATAACAGCCAGCTGCTGGATGATCTAAAGAGCGATTTTAAAATTATCGGAGAACAATTAAAAGAAGTTTAAAGACAATAAAGCAATGTTCAAAATTTATCTAAAAATCATTATCAAATCATTGCTGATTTCTTTGTCCGGAGTTTTTGTGGTGGATTATTTTTCCCATTTGTTATTTTCAGATCCGATGGAAACGCCGCCGTATTTTATGGCTAAGGCAACGCTGTATTTTGTTTTTTCAATTATTTTTTTGTCGGTTATAAAGTTGGAGAAAAACGAATTTATCAAAGTGGCAATCGGGGGAGCGGCTGTGGCGGCGCTCTGGGGCGCTTACTATAATATTTTGCCGACTATTTTTGATTATTATCCTTTTGGCATCCCTTTGCGAGGTTTAACTTTTTTAGGCATGGGGCTATTTGGCACCGGTCTGGCTTTCGGCGTGGTCCACGCCCTGGCTTTCGTGGGCGGTTATTATTTTGTAAAATTAATTAATGAAATATTTATATGAAAAAAACACCCATTGTTCTGGGGGTCGTAATCATTATTGGTTTGGGCGCTTATTACTTGTTTTTCAGCCAGGGCTATGGTCAAAAGGCAACCGGGACGCCAACGCCTACGCCGCAGATGGTCAACGGGCAAAGCGCGGCTGTCAGCCTGAATAATTTTTCCTTTGATCCGGCAACGTTAACCATTAAAACCGGCACCACGGTGACCTGGACTAACAACGACGCGGTCAGCCATACGGTCACTTCTGATACGGGCAATCTCCTCAATTCTCCGGTTCTGTCGCCGGGCCAGTCCTTCAGCTTCACCTTTATCAGCCCCGGCTCGGTCAATTACCATTGCAATATCCATCGGACAATGAAGGGCGCGATTATCATCAATAATTAAAACATTGGAATAAGCAAGGGAGGTGAATTATATGGATAACAAAATACATTGCGGTGGGTCCAGCGCCGTGTATGGGCTGGGCCTCATCGGCGCGGCGGTTTATTATATTTCCCAAGCCACGGGTTTTTGGATGGGTATTGTCGGCTTTTTAAAGGCCTTGGTCTGGCCGGCTTTTTTGTCTACGAAGCGTTAAAATTTCTGGGACAATAATAATGTATTGTCTAATTCG
>CAZOGP010000075.1:0-3693 GCA_964579775.1 uncultured Candidatus Saccharibacteria bacterium
ATAGCCGAAGGTGGTTATCAATTATTTCAAGAAAGAGCTACGCCGAAAGTTATTGCCAAAGATCTTACAGGGTGTTTAAATGGTCTTATCGGGGGGATAATTAACGCAAAATAAATATATGAACGAGCAAAGCAAAATTTTCGGCCAGCAGAAAATTTTAAACCATCCGGATAAAATTAAAAATTGGCTTGATGGTAAAGACAAAACGCTTGTGTCTGTTGAGATCGACATGACCAATGCCTGTAATTCGAATTGTCCGGGATGTGTCGGCGGGAGGATCAATAATCAGAGCATACCTTTTGCGGCGGCAAAAAAACATATTGACCAGCTTAAAAAATTGGAAGCGAGGGCGCTGATCTTTACCGGCGGCGGGGAGCCAACGATGAATCCCGATACGAATAAGGTTGTCAAATACGCCAAAAAGCAGGGGCTGGATGTCGGGTTTATTACCAACGGAATTTCACTGACCGACGAAACGATAGATACCATTTTAAAGAATTGTGTTTGGTGCCGGGTGAGTTTGGACGCCGGTAGTCTTGAAATATATAAACTGGTTCACGGTCTGGACGAGCGGATATTCCGGCAGGTGATAGAGAACATTAAACGATTAGTTAAAAGAAAGAAAGAACTTAAAAGTTCCTGTACGGTCGGAGTCGGATATTTAACCGGGAAAAATACTGTTAAGGGCATGGAGGATTTTGCCAGATTAGCCGGCAGTCTGGGCGTTGATTACGCGCAATATAGGCCATTCCATAAAGATTTTACGGATATTTCCAAGGAATTTGAGAAATGCAAGAAATATGGGACGGGGGACACTAAGATCGTCGCCTCGATCCAAAAATACGAGCGCTTCCGAGATAAGGTTAAGCGTCCCTACGGAAAATGCTACGGAGTGAATTTTTGCACCGTCATCTGCGCTGATAGCACGATGCAGACTTGTTGCCATACTCGTGGTAAGGCGAAATATATTTTGGGCGATTTAAAAAAAGAACCGCTGGCGAAAATTTGGAAAAGGCGGCAAGAAGTTTTTGACAAAATAAGCTTCTCTGATTGTGGGCCGCTTTTTTGCCGGGGTGATGAATTTAACCGGCTTTTGTTTGAATTGAAACAACGCAAAGAGCATGTAAATTTTCTTTAATCGTATGCGGATTTGCTATTTCGGAGATTTTGACCCGGACTATATAAGAACCAGGGTGTTGTTGAGGGGGCTTAGAGAAAATAATGCCCGCATTTTTTTATGCAATAGTCAGGCTGGGGGGAAGAAAAGATTTATCGAGCTTTTTAAAAAATATCGCGCTCTGGGTGAAGAATATGATTTAATGATAGTAAGAACATCGGATGTTTCCCGCTGGAGCCTTTTTTTGGCCAGATTGTTAACCAGAAAACCGATAGTCTGGGATGCTCATTATTCTTTGTATGACGCCTGGGTTTTTGATAAGCAGTTCGTTTCCCAGGGAAGTTTCAAGGCAAAATATCATTGGTTCTTGGAATGGTTGGCTTGCAAAGTGTCGGATATGGTTTTTCTTGATACAGACAAGCATGTTGATTATTTTGTTGAGATTTTTAAAGCTGATAGAAATAAGTTTATAAGGGTTTTTGTCGGCGCGGATGATACGACGTTTGTTCCAGAAGAAAGCAAGGGGGGAGATAATGATTTTATAGTAAACTTTTGGGGTAAATATATTCCCTTGCAGGGTATTCAATATATCGTTCGGGCGGCGAAGATATTGGAAGAAGATTCGGAAATTAAGTTTAATATTCTTGGCCGAGGACAGACGTATAGGGAGATCAGAGAATTGGCTAGCAATTTAAATATTAAAAATATCAATTTTATTGATGGAGTTCCCTACGAAGCGATACCCAAATTTATAGGTGAGGCGGATGTTTGTTTGGGTCTTTTCGGCAATACGGCAAAAACCCAAAGGGTGATTGCTAATAAGGTTTACGAAACGATAGCCATGGCTAAGCCGGTAATTTCTGCCGATACGCCCGGAATGCGGGAGTTATTTGAAGACAGGAAGAACATTTTATTTTGTCGGCATGCTGATCCCGAAGATCTGGCGGAGAAAATTATGGAATTAAAAAATGATGATGAATTGAGAAATAAAATTGCCCAAGGCGGATACGAATTATTTCAAAGACGTGCGACACCTAGGGCGATTGTCCAAAAGTTTATAGAAGAATTAAAGTCTTTAACCAATGCCGTTCGGTAAAGATAAAGATTTCTATCAATTTAAGAAAATAAAATATATTTCAAAGGGTCTCGCTACTTATTTGCCTGATTGTGTCAGCCAATATTTACCGAAGCATCAGCCTCAATTTAGCGGGAAAGGAATAAGGAAAAATCCCGGCGAGGCCGCAACGGCACATATTTGTTATTCTGCCTGGATGCGCTCCCTCGTTTCTCTTTACGAGCGTGAACTGGTTCCCGAATTAAATACTGTGGCAGAAATTGGTCCTGGAGATTCTCTTGGTGTGGGCTTGGCCGCCCTGTTATCAGGAGCAAACAATTATTTCGCTTTTGACATAGTTAAAACGGCGTATAATTATTGCAATCAAGACATATTTGAAGAGTTAGTATTATTATTCAAAAAAAGGGCGCCAATTCTCAATGACGAGGAAGAACCAAAAATGTTACCACGCTTGAAATCGTATGAATTTCCTGATTATATTTTTAGCGACGAAAAATTGGAAGAACTTTTAGACGATGTAAGGTTGGACTTGATACGCAGAGCACTAGCGCGTCTGGCTAGCAGTCAGCAGGCGGAGGTAGGCGGCGACGGCGAAATAGATATACGTTATTTCGTGCCGTGGGACGAGAGTGGCATCATGGAAAGCAATAGCGCAGATATGATATTCGCTGCTGCGGCAATGGAGCATGTGAACGATATCGATGGGGCGTATGCCGCCGCCGCGGCATGGTTAAAAAGGGGTGGGATTTTTATTAATTGTGTTGATTTCAAGTCACATGGTACCGCCGGTTTGTGGAATGGACACTGGACGTATTCAGATTTTACCTGGAAGCTAATAGGGGGGGGGAGCCAATATCTTATAAACCGCCAGCCGCACTCGGCGCATATAAGCGAAATGGCAAAACATTTTGACATTGTTTCTGACATAACCCAACACAAGACGAATCTATTTGATAAAAGTGACCTTGCTGGCGGTTTTAAGATACTAGGCGACGATGATTTAACGATTTGTGGAGCGTATATAGTTGGGAAGAAGAAATAGCTTTAAGGGAGAATATTTTAATTGTGAAAATTAACTTTGTAGCAACTCATCTAAAAATTAACGGCGGAAATCGGGCGATTTTGATGCACGCTAATTTTCTTAAGGCGCGCGGACACGATGTGACAGTTATAGCACTCACTCGTGGGATGATAAGGCGGTTCATCAAAAATTTACTTTACCAAAAAGCAAATTGGATTAATGATTTTCAAGCCAGAGTTCTTTGGGTACCTGATTTTAGCGAGCAAAATATACCGGATGGCGATATTGTCATTGCGACTTCATGGCCCACGGCGAACCTAGTTGCGGCCTTACCCGAAAATAAGGGTGCAAAATTTTATTTTATCCAACATTATGAGGGTCTGTATCACGCGAAAAGCGGCGGAGTGGATGAGGTCGATAAAACCTATCGTTTGCCAATGAAAAAAATTGTTATTTCGACTTGGTTGCGTGATATTATGA
>CAZOGP010000076.1:0-3614 GCA_964579775.1 uncultured Candidatus Saccharibacteria bacterium
AGAAAAGAGCGCGATTTAGCGCTCCTCCTTTATTTGTACTATTAATTTAGCTGTTTGAAATGATTTGGTCAACTTGCTTGAATAAATCTTCCGGTGAACCCTCATTAACAATCGTAAAATCTGCCATGGCAATCGGGCCGCCAGTATGTAGGTTGGTCAACTGAGCGAAATCTCTATTCTCGGCTTCCTCTTTCGTGTATGACCGATTTATCATTTTAGCGTCTTTTTCTTTACCCCATTTTCTAGCTGAAAGCCTTTTGTATCTTGTCTCGGGCGATGCATAGATCGCTATGACAATTAATTTTTCCCCGTACTTTTTTTTAAATTCAAGATATTCCTCCCAGCTGTATAAACCGTCAACAATTACTGAATTTGTTTTTAGCATTTCATCGATTTTTGGAGAGTTAAGGATAGCGAAGGCCGCCATGCCGTATTTTTTACGCAGTTCCTCTCTTATCGGCCGTTCGCTGGCTTCACCCGGTTCAAGCCCTCTATTTTTGACTTCATCAAGAGTAAGTTGCCCCAGACGTATAAATTCAAATCCCTTTTTCCTAAGAAAAGTTCCGGCGTCGGTTTTTCCGGAGCCGGGCATGCCCACTATGGCAATGATTTTTTTATTTTCCATATTTTATTTTTTAATGATATCCTGTAACCCGCGCCTGACGTCCCAGTCGTCTTTTTCCAGGTCGGCGCACATTTTTAAGCTGGGAAATTTTTTTTGCATGGCGTTATACATTTTATGCGCTATCTGGCGCAGGGTCGGATGGACTGATTTCATAGAGCGAAGCTCTAAAACGTAAACTGCGGCCGGCAAGCCATAAGAAACTTTGCAGGCCATATTAAAGCCGAGCGAAATATAATATTGGCTGATTTCCGGCGTGGCCTTTAAATTTTTTACCGCTTGAATTTGCTGTTCAATTAAAACTAACGCCTGGCTTTTGATATCTTCCGGTAGTTGCTCTAAATACCATTGGTTAAAACCCAGTTCGGTAGTGAGTAACGGCATGCGGCAGACGCCGTTGCGGTGCCTTTGAATATCCCTGAAAGAGCCGAAGTCAAGCAAAAATTCAAAAGTAACATTGCCCAGTTCGCTTAAGAAATGCGGCAAACCGGTTTTGAGAGTGCGCGAGACGATGATGTCATTGTATTTTTCAAGTTCAGCCGCGGCAATGTTGGTGCTAATAGAAAATTCTGGCGATTGGGCTGGATTGTAAAAATTATATTTTTGATTGACTAACTCGCGGTAATTTTCTTGCTCCGGAATAATTTCAAAGCCGAAGCTGTGCGGATATTTTTCTTGTAATTTTGTCAGCATGGTTTCGGCGATTTGCCTTATTTCCGGCAGGGGATTATGTTGCATTATGGCCAGCTTGTCATGAGCTTGGCGCAGATTGGTATGCCAGCTTAACTGCGTGGTTATGCCGGCCGGCAAAAAACCTCGCATGATGTCAAAGGTTCTGGCGGCAATAGCTTTGGCGTACATTTTTTCATCCTCGCCGTCGCCGCGTGGATATTTTTCCTTTAAATATTCTTTAACTCTCTTTTGCGAATTTATGTAAAAATCCATCCAGGCCTTAAGCGTGGCTGCCGATTCGGCTGTGTTAAGCGGATCAATAATCGGCTGTTTGGACATGTCAACGTAGCGCGTTGAAGTTTCCTGGCCGGAGTAAAGCGGCCAGTCCTGAATGGCTTTATCTGCCAGAATGCTTAATTTTTCTATAAAAAAAGTGGTGGAGCCGCAATCAGCGATAGAGGCGTGGCCGTAGCCCACGTAAAATTGCTCCATGAATTTTCCCGAACCGCTAGCCCGGACTTTTTCCACGTGCTCGGTGACGCTTTTCGGGCTTCTTGAATAAAGCGCTTGCAGCATGGCGTTGTCTTCGGGATTAAATTCGTCGTAGAGAAAAATATTTGCCATATCGTTGATTGGGTAGCTGACCGGGGTAAATTATTTTAAATGCGCATATGAAATTGTAAAATTTTTTACAAGAAATTACTTTACTTACCGCTTAATTTTTTGTAAAAAATCCACAAATTTCATCTAAGCAGAAAAATAATTTACTCTGGTCAGCCTATCGTTATTATTTTTTTTCAAAAATGATTTTATTTTGCGGAATATATTGGCGGTATTTTACGCCGGCCAAATCAAGCATTCTCCGAGAAGCTTGCCAAATTTCATCGTCGTGGTATTTATCGTCTTCATAAATAATTTCAGAGATGCCTTTCTGGATTAAAATTTTAACGCATTCGTTGCAAGGGAAAAGGGTGCAATAAGTTTTAGCACCCTTGGTATCGGCGTTGGCGTTTAAGATGGCGTTGGCTTCGGCGTGCACGACGTAAGCGTATTTTTTATCGCAAAAATTTCCTTCCCGCGACCAGGGCAAGTCAGCGTCCGAACAGCCGCGGGGAAAGCCGTTATAGCCCAAGCCGATAATGATATTATCCTGGTTAACGATGCAGGAGCCGTTTTTAGTGTTCGGGTCTTTTGATCTTTTAGCGATAACCCGGGAAATATTCATAAAAGTTTCATCCCAGGAGAAGATGTCTTTACTCTGGTCTGGCTGCATATTTTTTGAGAATTAATAATTAAAGGGTTATTACATTTTATCAAATCATTTAGAATAGGGCAAATTGTGTAAAAAAAGCCAGAAACTCAGGGGAGAATCCGGCAATAAATGGTTGTTGAACTATTTTATTGGTAAATATCATGGTCTCCTGCTGAATGAAAATATATTGTATTTTTGTCTTCTGAAAACTCAAAAATTATTCTGTATTTATGGCCGATAGAAAAAGATGAAAACCCGCTCAATTTACCTTTAAGTTTGTGGGTTTTTAACTTTGGATTAAATGGGTTGGCGCGGAAAAGAACTTCTTGCTCTTCAGCGATATCTTTAATATTATCCGGCAGCTTTTTATATTCTCGAGCGAATTTTGAGCTGTAGATTATCTCCATAAAAACGATGGTTATCTTAAAGCCTTTAAAGATTTTAAGATTCTGCCGTTTCCAGAAGAAATTTCGCCGCGGCTTTGGTTAAGCTCGCTCAAAAGTTTGCCCGCTTGCCATTCTCTTAATAAGTGGCGGAAAAATTCACTGGTAGAAGCATAGGAACCGGTTTTAACCGCGCTTTTTACGATCTTAGCCATCGGAGAGGGTAAAGAGATATTAATTACTTCACGCATAGGTTTAATGTTAATTGTAATAGTTTGTATTACAATATTATCACAGGATAAAAAATCTGTCAATAATAAAAAGTCGTAAGGTCGCATTTTAGCTGATTTTAAGCAAAAAAAAGCCAGAAACTCGGAGGGAGAATCTGGCAGGTTCATACCGTTCACTAACGGCTGGGGGCATATCTTTGCGATATGGGCCGGCTATTACGAGCATTGAATATTCTTCACAGCTCATTCCCGCTTACGCGGGAATGACATGATAAAGGAAATGGATTGCGGCTCGGAGGCCGCAATGACAAAAGACCTCACCCTAACCCTCTCCTTGGTAAGGAGAGGGGATTAACTTTTCGTCGCTTGTTCTTTATTAATAAACTTCTTTATATCATCAACCGCGCTCATCAGTTGGGCAGGGAAAATGATGGTGGAATTTTTTTCTATGCTGA
>CAZOGP010000077.1:0-3401 GCA_964579775.1 uncultured Candidatus Saccharibacteria bacterium
TTATTTCCATAATTTGGGTCTTTTGGTATTACCAATACATAATTAGGAATAAGCTCTTGTAAAGATTCCGCATATTTTTTATTATCAAGATAATATACCGTTAAAGACAATTTAAGATTTCTTAAATCTTCCATTCTTTGTGTATCTCGTAATTCTGCAAGATTATTTGAATACACGAAAACAATAATAGCGCCACTGGCAACGATCAATGCTATGATTATCCCAATTATAATCAAACGTTTTTTCATATTTTTGAAAGGTAAATTGCTCTTTATAACACAAAACCTTGGAGGGTAAAAAGGTGTCAGGTACCGTTTTTTTAATCTCCTTACCCCAATCTTACGCTTTTCCCCCATTTCTGACAATAAAACAAAAACAGGCGCTTTCGTGCCTGTTTTTTAATGGCCTGCCATTCCGTAGCTTTAGCGAAGGATGGCTCCGCGACCAGGATTCGAACCTGGAACCAACTCCTTAACAGGGAGCTGCTCTACCGTTGAGCTATCGCGGAATAGATGACGTGCTTATTCTTTCTTATCCCCGGCCTTGTGTCGGGGCTATCGCGGAAGATAAAAACATTATTAGTATATCACAAAAAAATATTTTTTCAATATCATTGACAGCTTTATATTAAAAATAGTGCCGTATATTAAAAGGCGGGGTTTCGAAAAAAGGAGGGTTTAGCAGATCGGTCCAATTAGTCTGCTAGAATCATATATTTCCTGTTCTTTCGGAACAGAGCCCAAAGGAATAGCCGCTAAGATACGCTAAGCGGCCAAAAGGAAGAAATCGCGGAAGTCCGTAAGGTTAAGCATAGAGCTACCCGTCGCCACGACTTCCTCCCCGCCCCAATCATAAAAAGCTTCGAAAATTGAAGCTTTTTTCTTTTTTAAAATTATTTCCAAATTCCCCACAAAAAAGCGGCCGTGGCCACGGCCACCGCGATTATTTTGCCAAACGAACCAAGGATAAATCCCAAACCCGCGCCCGCGCCCACCCTTAGGGCGTTTTTAATTTTTGCCCGGTCAAAAATAATCTCGAAAATTGCCGCGCCTAAGATTGTGCCAATAAACACGCCAATTAATCCGCCCAAAGGAATACCTGCCAGTCCGCCAATAATCGCACCCCAGGCGCCATGTTTTGAACCGCCGAATTTTTTCGCCCCAAAAATTCCGCCCAACCAATCAATCAAAAGATAGATCAGCCCCATCGCTAAAATTATAATTAAATTTATGACTCCCAGCGCCGCCAAACCTTTCCACAAAATAAAAATAACAGCCGCGATAATGGTTAAAATTATTCCCGGGATAATCAGCGGCAAAACCGTGAAAAAAAACGCCGCGACCACAAATATCGCTATCAGCAAAACCAGCAAAATATCAATTAACATAAAAAATTAATACCCTTTTAGTTTTTTGGAACTGGAGTGCACGCGGATTTTATCCAAGGCCTTAGCTTCAATTTGCCGGATGCGTTCGCGCGTCACGCCAAATTCTTTGCCGACTTCTTCCAAGGTATGCGTCACTCCGTCATCCAAACCAAAACGCATTTTCAAAATTTTCTGCTCCCGCGGCGCCAAATCAACTAAAATGGTATCCAATTGTTCTTTGAGCAAACGGCGCGCGGCCGAATAATTTGGTAAAATAGTTTTTTCATCTTCAATGAATTCGCCCAACGTCGAATCTTCTTCGTCCCCGCCCACCGGCGCCTCCAAAGAAACCGTTTCCTGGGATATTTTCATTATCTGACGGACTTTCTCAACTTCAATGCCCATTTCCATGGCGATCTCTTCGGGCAAGGGCTCGCGGCCCAAATCCTGAAGCAAATGACGCTTGACCTGCGTGTATTTGGAAATCGTTTCCACCATATGCACGGGAATACGGATGGTGCGCGACTGATCGGCCAGGGCGCGCGTGATGGCCTGACGGATCCACCAGGTAGCATAAGTGGAAAATTTATATCCCCGGCGCCAATCATATTTTTCCACGGCTTTGAACAAGCCAATATTCCCTTCCTGGATTAGATCCAACAAAGTCAAGTTCGGACTCCGGCCGACGTAACGCTTGGCGATGGAAACCACCAGCCGCAAATTAGCGCTGGTTAACCTTTGCTTGGCCGCTTCATTCCCTTTTTCCACGAGTTTGGCCAGTTCAACTTCTTCATCGCCTTTAAGCAACGCCACGCGGCCGATCTCACGCAAATACATTTGCACCGAGTCCAGCACCGTGTGATCCAGTCCCCGCAGCAAATCTTTATCTTTGACCGGCGCGGCGTCAACGGGCGGCGCGGTCTCTATCAGATCACCGGATTCAACGATCTTGATATTAACTGCCTCCAGTTTTCGATAAAGGTCCTCCAGTCCTTCAATGTCCCGTTCGATGTTAGGAAAAAAATGGATAATCTCCTTTTCCGTGATAAAACCCCGCTGTTTGCCTCGGCTAAGCAAAGAATCCACCTGCTGGGCGGAAAACATGGATTTTGGCGCACGCTTAACTCTTCTTCTAATCTTACCGCCTTTTTTAGCCGGCCGGCTTGACGTCTTCCGAGTTTTCTTTACTTTTTTGACTTTCTTTTTCAATGTCTTTTTAGTTTTTTTCGCCATTAATTTATATTATTTTTAGAACAATTGTAAAAAAATTAATAATAGGTAATCGTTTCCGGCCTTGTCACAAAACTCCTCTATGTCATTCCCGCGAAGGTCGTAGATCCTGACGCAGGAAGGGCGGGAATCCAGGGCCTGGATCCCCCCGTATCAAGTACGGGGCAGGCTTAGTCAAGCCCGGGATGACAAATAGCACAATGGCTACTCATAATATCCCTCAATCTTAATTATCTGCTTGCGACGCCGTAATTTTGGTCAATTCAGAAGATATTAAATTGAATTTTTTTAAAAGTTTTCCCAGCTTATCTTTATCCTTGGCCTGCTGGGCGTCTCTGATGTCAAAGCTTAATTCCGTCAATTGATTCTTTAAGCGCAGCAGCCTTAATTCCACTAAGCACGAGGCCGCCTCCTGAATAATTTCTTTTTCCGTCCGTTCGTGCTGTTCTATCTGCAACGCCAGATACTCAATTTTTATTTTTAATTCCGGCTTCAATGATTTGCGCAGCGCCGCCAGCAGTTCTTCTCCCTTTTTATTGCCCAAGCATTTTTTTAATTCTTTAAAGATCCGCGCCAGATCCTCGTTCTGGAAATCTTCTTCCGCGACGACAATGTCGGCCAAGGGCTGCGGGTGGTTCAAATAAAGCCCCAAAAATCTTTCCTCCAGTCCCTCCAGGCGCGTCTTCACCGCGGCCGGAACTTCCGGCGCGCCGCCTGGCGACTGGCCGCGTTCAGACTCATCAATTCTTATCTTTTGCATATCCGCCAGCAAGTCCCGTTCGTCAACCCGCAGGCGGCGCGCCAA
>CAZOGP010000078.1:0-3355 GCA_964579775.1 uncultured Candidatus Saccharibacteria bacterium
ATTATACCAAATCCACGGTGTTTGTCAATAGTTAGCCGATTTACTGTTCGAGCGAGCGGAGCGAGTCGAGAACTTCTCCACGCGTCCCTCGCTTATGCTCGGGACTTGGTCGAAGAATAAAATAGAGTTATCCTCTTGACCTAATCTCTACGATAAGCTAAATTGTCATAACGACTTGACGGAAATCGTCATCCTGAGCGAAGCGAAGGATCTCTTCAATTGGCTAATGCTTTAGATTCTTCGCTACGCTCGTGCTTCGCTCAGAATGACACCAGTTTTTTCCTTTTTCATTTTTAGTTTTTAATTTACTTATGCTCACGCCGCAAGAACAAGCCATAGAATTAATCAAAAAAAGCCATAATATTTTGATCGCTTTGCCGGAAGGCTTGAACGGCGACTCTTTGGGTTCCTCGCTCGCCTTGTCAGCGGCGCTGAAAAAATTAAATAAGAAAGTGGAGGTCGCTTGCGCGGCCAGCGCGCCGGATAAATTAAAGTTCCTAGCTGGCGCGGAGAATATAAAAAACCAGCTCACTTCGCTGCGCGATTTTGTTATCTCCATTGATACGAGCCAAAATAAGATTTCGCGCTTGCGCTATGAAACGGAAGAGAAGACCCTCAAGATCTTTTTAGCCACGCCGCAAAAGATCGAACAGCGCGACATCAAACTGGAACCCGGTCCTTTCTATTACGATCTAATAATCACACTGGACGCGCCGGACCTGGAATCTTTGGGACAAATTTTCACTTCCAACAGCGAACTTTTTTTCAATAAATCCATTTTAAATATTGACCAGACAGCCAGCAACGAATATTTTGGCGAAATCAATCTGGTCGAGCCGACCGCCGCGGCCGGCGCGGAAGTTGTCGCGGATTTAATAGAAAAATTGGGCCCAAATTTAATTGACGCGGCCATCGCCACCGCCTTGCTTTGCGGCCTCATTGTCAAAACTCACAGTTGGCAAAACGCCAAAACCACGCCGCAAGCCTTCAGTCTGGCCTCCCGCCTGATCACCTTGGGAGCGGACCAAGAAACTATTATCAAATATCTTTACAAAACCAAACCGCTAAATTGTCTGCGGCTCTGGGGCCGGCTTCTGGGCCAACTGGAATTTGACGACCAACGGAAGCTCGCCTGGCTCTTGGCAAGGCCGGAAGATTTTGCCAGCACCGGCACGACTCCGGGCGACTTAGCTTTCATCCTGGAAGAGACTCATGATCTATTCCCGGCCCTAAATTTAAGCGCGGTTTTATGGCCCGACGAAGAAAATAAGATGATCAGCGCTTTGATCCAAAGTAAAAAACCGGAGCTCCTGCAAAAATTAAACACGGAGCTGGGCGGATCCGTTAAAAATGACCGCCTGCTCATCAAAACCGCGGAAACAGCCGTGGCCGGCGCTAAAGAAAAACTTACCGTATTGCTAAACTCGCTCTCTTAGCTTAAAATTAAAGGGAGAAAAACTCTGCCCCCTCTCCTCAGTTGAGGAGAGGGTTGGGGTGAGGTGGTGTTATAAATATTTTCATCACCCCCTCTCAATCTCCCCCTCGTCTGAGGGGGAGAGGGTAAAAATATCATGACTTCATCTCCCAAGCCAACCCCGCAAGAAGAAAAATTAGAGCAAAAACTGACCGAGGTTCTTCGTCAAGAAGAAGAGACGAGCGCCCAACTTTTGGCCGCCAAATTAAACCTGCCCTATTTAAACTTGACGACCGTGCCCGTTGATTCAGACGCCCTATTGATGATCCCGGAAGAAACAGCGCTGGCGGGTCGCCTCGCGGCCATCAGCCAAAGCGACAAAAACCTGAAGGTGGCTGTCGCTGATCCCGCTAATCCCGCCGCCAAAAAGATCCTGGCCGAGCTGGGCAAAAAATTCACTTGTCAATTATTCCTCGTTTCCCGCCACGGCTTGCAGCAGGTTTTGGAACGTTATAAAGTCGTCAAACACTCGGGCAAAGATCTAACCGGGCAAGTTGAAATTTCCGCCACTTCCCTGGCCAAACTCCAAGACGAGATAAAATCACTGGCCGACATCAAAAAGAAGATCGAGGGAGTGCCGCAGGATACGGCCACCGGCGTCCTGGAAGTAATTATTGCCGGCGCCCTGCAAAGTGACGCGTCCGACATACACCTGGAATCAAAAGATGAAGGCGCGCTCTTTCGCTACCGCATCGACGGCGTGCTGCACGATGTGGTTTTTTTGTCGCCAAAAGCTTACAGCCTCGTTTTGGCGCGCCTGAAACTTATGTCCACTATGGTTTTGAACATCAAAGACAAAGCCCAGGACGGCCGCTTCACCATTAAATTAAGCGACATGGAAATTGAAGTGCGCGTTTCCATCATTCCCGGCCCCAATGGCGAAAATATCGTTATGCGCCTGCTTAATCCCAAAAATATCATTAATTTAAGCATTAAGGACTTGGGGTTACGGGAAGATACCTACCAATTCTTAAGCAAAGAGATCACCAAGCCCAATGGTCTGCTCGTCACCACGGGACCCACGGGTTCGGGCAAGACCACCGCGCTTTACGCTTTTTTGAAAGAAATGACAGACCCAGAAATCAAGATCATCACTTTGGAAGACCCAGTGGAATACCACTTGGCCGGCGTCACGCAAACCCAAGTGGAAACCGAACAGGGCTACACTTTCGCTTCTGGGCTCCGGGCCATTTTGCGCCAAGACCCGGACGTGATATTAGTTGGCGAGATCCGGGACAGCGAAACCGCGGAAATTTCTATCCAGGCCGCGCTGACCGGCCACATTGTTTTTTCCACCCTGCATACCAACGACGCGGCTGGCGCCATTCCCCGGTTCATTGACCTGGGCGCCAACCCCACTTCGCTGTCTTCAGCCCTCATTGATATCCTAGCCCAGAGATTATTGCGGCGCGTCTGTAAATTCTGTGCGGAGGAATATACGCCGAGCGACGAAGAAAAAACCAAAATAACCAAAGCCCTGGAGGGACTACCCAAAACCGTGGCTGTGCCGGAGACGGTCAAAGGATTTAAACTCTCTAAAGGCAAAGGTTGCCCCAAATGCAATGGCACCGGCTACAAAGGCCGGGTTGGCGTCTTTGAGATAATTCCAATTGACGCTGACATTGAAAAACTTATCGCCAAATCCCCCTCGCACGCCGAGATAGTGGAGGTGCTCAAGACCAAAAATTTCGTTTCCATGTACCAGGACGGGGTGATAAAGATTTTACAAAAAATCACGACGTTCAAGGAGCTGGATAGTATTGTGGGAGAACGCTAATACCAACCGTACTTGGTGTCATCCTGAACGAAGCGAAGGATCTATTCTTCTTAATTTTCAATTTTCAATGATCAATTTTCAATCAATATCCAATTTTCAAATTT
>CAZOGP010000079.1:0-3334 GCA_964579775.1 uncultured Candidatus Saccharibacteria bacterium
CTTGCATATCCCTGTTTTCTCCAAGGACTGCAATATGTATCTTAACTTATGCAGCATCGGTGTATATTTTGTCATTCCGGGCTTGACCCGGAATCCAGGCCCTGAAACAAGTTCAGGGCGACAAAAAACCTGGATTCCCGCCCTTCTTGCATCAGGATCCATGACCTTCGCGGGAATGACAAAGTAGGCTAGAGGGTTTTTCTAACAAAAAAATCCCGCCAGAGCCTAGGGGCTTGGCGGGGTGGCCGGGATTAGCAGCCACGATTTTTATAGGAACAACGGTAACGTCGGTGTTAATTCCATGACCGGCTGGCAGATGTCTAAATCAGGTGATTCTAAAATATCCGGACCAAGGCGCTGGAGCGCGTGGAATAATTGAAACCAGGACGTATCTTGTTCCGCGTCTTGATTAGCGTATTCCCAGGCCGCGTCAAGCAAGGAGATTTGTTTCTTTTTGGCTAAAGGAAGCAGCTCTTGTTCAATCAATTCCAAAGCTCCGTCATAGCCGGCTTTTTCTAAGCAAAGAGCAAATTTGTCAATATTCATTTTTCCCTCCCGGATGATTTTTTAGCTATTGTGATTTGTAAAAAATTACCTCACCCCAACCCTCTCCTTCGTAAGGAGAGGGAAGAAATTTGTTTGTGTCCCCGCCAGGAGTCGAACCTGGATTTAAAGTTTAGGAAACTTCTGTCCTGTCCATTGAACGACGGGGACCTAACGAAATTTAATTTAGCATAATTTGCGTAAAAATAAAAGAATTTAAGACTATTTTAAGGCTTTTTCAGCTTATAGATATACAGCAAATCAGAGTTAAAACGGGAAATTTTGAAGACCGGCTCGGAGGAGGAATAGTTAAAAACCTTATCTATATCTATTGGGATGCTGGTTTTACGGGTAAAAAACATTAAATAATCAGTTTGCTTGGCGTCGCAGCTGAAAGACAGGTCAACGCGAAGAGGATAAAATTGCAGCAAGTGCTCCGCCGCCGGAACGCAAAAAGAGGAGTTGAGGGGCGGCGTTTTTATTTAGCCAAGCCACGCCTTGATTGTAGGTTGCGCCCCAATATTCCATTTCGAGGTGATTTTCGATGTGGCTGGGAATGACCAGCCTGACGAGTTCGTTAAAATACGAATCGCCGAAAGGATAAATTTGGACAAATTCAATGGCGAGCGACAAAAAGATAATTGATAATATCGCGACAGTTATTTTTCGGCGATAAGCGGGAAATTTTTCTTTGATCAGCGCCAAGAGCCAATTAAGTCCCAGCGCCGCGATGATAGCAATGGCCGGCAGGACCAGCAAAAAGTGGCGCACGCCATCATAACGGATGGCGCCGGGCCAGAACGCGATAGCCAGGCGCAGAGCGAGCCAGACAAGAAGAAGCGAGTAAACAAAAATATTTTTTCTTTGCGCCAAGCCGCGGAAAAATTTAGCCAGGCCGGCGCCAAATAAAATTAAGATAACCAGCGGCAGGGTGCCGAAGATAAAAAAGGGCGCGTAGTGCCAGGGCAGGGAGGCGGGAGTATAAAATTGGTTAAAATAAAAAACTTGCCCTTGCCAGCCGTGGTGTGAAAAAAATACGAAAGACTGCCAAAGCAGCGAGGGGCTTTTCCAGAGTCCCGGCCAGACGATGAAGGCCGTCAATAAGCCAAAAAAGGCGACGATTGCCAGGGAAACAATATCGGGTTTGACGGCGTGCCAAAGTTCGGGGCTCGCCAGGATTTTCCGGTCAAAGATCAAATAGAGCGCGTAGGCGATAAAAAAAGTGGGCACAACTAGGGTTAAATCCATTCGGGTGGCCACGCCCAGGCCCAGAAAGACACCGGCCAGGATAATATGTTTGAACTTTCTTTTAAAAAAACCGGAGTACAGGAAAAATAGAATAGCGAGAAAGAAAACCGCGACCGAGATATCCTTGGAGTTAAATTGCGCGTGGGCCGCCCATCGCGGCAGCAGCATTAAAAAAACGCAGGCCAGCAAGGCGATTGGTTCGCCCAGCATCGCGCTGGCCAGCCAGAATAAAAATAGCAAACCCAATCCTGCCGTTAAGACGATGAGCACGTGAAACGCGCTGACATAATTGATGTTGAACGATTCCAGCAGCGAGGTGGAAAAATAATAGTTTAGCGTTTCAAAGAACGGGCCGTAATAAACGAGGTCCTCGCGCTGGAAATTAAAATCCGTGGTTTTGCCTTTTAAAAAATCCAGCGTGACCTGGCCGATATGGTGCTGGGCCGCTTCGTCCCAGGTCATGCCGTAGTCGGAGAGCGTGGCCAGGTTAACGACCAAAAAAGCCGCCAGGAGCAGATAAAAAATGAGCCGGTAATTAATTTTTAGAGATGATTCCATAATTTCATTATATTCTATTTAAATCGCAAAAACAAAAAACGCCGCCTAGAGAACCGGGGGCGTTTTTTAGGGGGTGGTCGATGGGATTTGAACCCACAACCGCTCGGACCACAACCGAGAGCTCTGCCAGTTGAGCTACAACCACCATATTTATTTTATCGGTATTTTATAATTGTGAACTAAGTAATGGCAATTATGACATAACCAGATTAAGTTCGATGAGTGGTGATTTTCGTGATTTTTATCAATGTGATGTGCCACCACTACTCTTGTGTCATTATTGCTGCATAATTTACAAATTGGTTTTTTGCTCGTTTTTAGTAATATGCCTCTGTAGTCGATGAATTTTCCGCCGTGCCAATTAGGGTGTTTAGGGCCGGAAAAAAGCTTATTGCGCCAAAGTGTTTGGCACGATTTTGAGCAGAAAAACTTGCCGCTTTTTGAGCACCGCAGATCCTTCGGTGTCCGCCATATTTCTTTTCCGCAAACGGAGCAGGTCAGAAATTTACCGGTCCGCGATCCTATCCGATGGCAGGGAATTGAGCAATATTTTCCCCAGCCGCGTTTTAAGAAGCTGGGTTTTACGTAAAATTCTTTCCTGCAGATTTTGCAGTTGACTTGAGGCATTAACCTAATTTTACAAGAGCAATGTCTTCCGGTCAAGTAAATGTGTTGTAGGACCTCTACAACCCGTTGTCCTGCCGTTGCCGCCCCGCAAAGCGGGTCGAGCCTCGCCCAAATGGGCGGGAACGATGGTCACCATAACTTTTTTATCGTAACATTTTTTGATTAAAAATCAAATTATAACCGCGGATAGGCACTGATTTTTGGCGGATAAACGCGGAAAAAACTGTCGGGTGAGATGTGATGTTTTCTGGTAAAATAGGAATTTTTATTGTATTATGATTTTGTATCTGGTAACAAAATGCGCCCCTAGCTCAATGGATAGAGTACTTGGCTTCGAACCAAGGGGTTGGAGGTTCGA
>CAZOGP010000080.1:0-3209 GCA_964579775.1 uncultured Candidatus Saccharibacteria bacterium
ATGTTACCGAAGAAGCCGAAATTTTAAATCAGGCGGACGGAATTATTTTACCCGGAGTCGGCTCGTTTGCGGCCGGTATGAGAGGGCTGAAAATACGGGGATTAGATGAAGTAGTTAAGGCTATCGCCAGCCGCAACAAGCCCATGCTCGGCATCTGTTTGGGCACACAATTAATGTTGACCGAAGGTCATGAGTTTGGTAATTTTAAAGGTTTGGGCATAATGAAAGGCAAGGTTGTTCGTTTCCCAATTTTGGCGGACAACGAAAAAATACCGCAGATCGGCTGGAATAAAATTTTTCCCAAAGAGCCGGGCGCTTGGACGGGCACGATTTTAAATTCATTTAAGGAGAACGACCAAGTTTATTTTGTCCATTCCTATATCTTGGAACCTAAATTTGAAAAAAATATTTTGGCCTTGTCGGTTTACGGCGGACATACTTTTTGTTCGGCTATCAGGCAAGGAAATATTTACGGCTGCCAATTCCATCCGGAAAAGAGCGGCCAAGCGGGGATGAAAATAATAAAAAATTTTATAAATTTAATTCAATATGGAAAAGCTTGAAACAAAATTCGGCTTGCCCGCGGAGGTAAAATTTTGCCGAAGATGCGTTATTTCCAACCAGCGGCCCAACTCCGCGGTTGAGTTTAGCCATACCAAGGAAAGCAAAAAACAGACAATCCATTTTGATGAACAAGGCGTCTGCGATGCCTGCCGGGTGGTTGAAAAAAAGAAAAAAATAGATTGGCTTGAAAGAGAAAAAGAGTTGATTGGTTTATGCGATCGTTTTCGTAAAAATGACGGCTCTTACGACTGCCTGGTGCCCGGTTCGGGCGGTAAAGACAGCTTTTATGCCGCTCATACGCTTAAATATAAATATAACATGCACCCTTTAACCGTTACTTGGGCGCCGCATGTTTATACCGACTGGGGCTGGAAAAATTTTCAAGCCTGGCTTCACGCCGGCTTTGACAATATTTTATTCACGCCCAATGGAAAAATTCATCGCCTTTTAACCAGGCTGGCCACGGAAAATTTATTTCATCCTTTCCAGCCGTTTATCACCGGGCAAAAATCATTTGCCCCCAAAATGGCTTTGCTTTACGACATACCGTTGGTTTTTTTCGGCGAGCATGAGGCTGAATACGGCAATCCAATCGCTGACGCCTCTTCGGCCAAGCGGGATTGGTCGTATTTTGCCAGCCAGGACAAAACTAAAATATTTTTTGGCGGCGTCAGCGTGAAAGATCTAAAAAATAAATATGGCCTATTAGACGCTGATTTGCAAACTTACATGCCGGCTGACCCTAACGACATAGAACGAAAAAAAATTGAAGTCCATTATTTGGGCTATTATTTAAAGTGGCATCCGCAAAGTTGTTATTATTACGCGGTTGAACACGGCGGCTTTCAGCCCTCGCCGGAAAGGACGTCGGGGACATACAGCAAATACAACAGCATTGATGATAAAATTGATGATTTCCATTACTATACGACTTATATTAAATTCGGCATCGGCCGAGCGACTTATGACGCTTCCCAGGAAGTCCGTTCCGGCGATATTACCAGAGAAGAGGGCGTTTCGCTGGTTAAAAGATTTGACGGAGAATTCCCGGAAAGATTCGCCGAAGAGATATTTAAATATTTAAGCGTGCCGGAAAAAGATTTTCCTCTGGCCAGCCGCAAGTTTAAGCAGCCGATGATGAATCGGGAATATTTTATGCAGTTAGCCGATCAGTTTCGTTCGCCCCATCTTTGGAAAAAGGCCGGCGGCCGATGGAAATTGAGGCATACGGTTTGGGGCGGCGATTGATATTAAATTTATGGCTTATCCGATAATTTTTCGACAATTAAATAATGTCTACAAGCTGTTTAACCGAGCTTTCGGCCGGTATAAGGCGGTTTTGGTTTTTTTGTTCGGCCTTAGTTTTTTAAACGGATTATTTGAAGGCATCGGCATCAGCGCGATAATCCCGTTTTTTTCTTTTATCGGACAAAATGATTATGGCAATACGGACTTAATTTCCCGGTCAATTCAAAAATTTTTTATAATTTTGCATATTCCTTTCACTTTGAAATTTTTTCTTCTTTTCGTCATCGCTTTGATTTTTTTAAAAGCGGTTGTTTTATTTTTCACCAATTTCATCACTTCGGTAATCATGGCCGGATATGAAAATAATTTACGCCATGATTTGTTCAAACTTACTTTGGAAAGTTCCTGGCCGGATTTAATCAAGCAGAAAGTCGGCCATTTAGACCAAACGTTGACGACATACGTAACCAGCAGCTCCGGTTTGCTTTTCGGCGTGGTGTCGGCGGCCTTGGTTTTCACCAAAATATTAGTTTACACTTTCGTGGCCATTAATTTGTCCGTCACCATAACCTTATTCACTTTGGCCCTGGGGCTTTTAACCTTTTTAATTTTTAAGCCGTTTTTTTTAAAAAACAGAATTTTATCGCGGCGGTTATCGGAAATGTATAAAGAATTGGCCCATTACGTTAACGAGAATATTATCGGCATGAAAACCATTAAAGCCATGTTTGTCGAGGCGCCGGTCATCCAGCGGGGCCAGGATAATTTTGATAAATTAAAAAAAATGAGCATCAGCCTGGCCTTAGTTAAAAATATCACTACCGCCTCAATCCAGCCGATTAGTTTTATTTTTATAATAACGGCTTTTGCTTTCTCTTATAAAACCAGTTTGTTTAATCTGGCGTCTTTCGCCGTCATTGTCTATGCCGTTAACCAGATATTTTTACAAATCCAGACCGGCCTGTCCCAGCTGCATGGCATAATTTCCGGCGCGCCTTATCTAAAAAGCATTCTTGATTATCAAGAAGAAGCCAGGCGCGGCAAAGAAGCCGACCATGGAAGCAAAAAGTTTGTTTTTAATAACAGCCTGGATTTCGTTGATGTCAGTTTCGGCTACAATTCGAATAAAGAAATAATCAAGCAGATAAATTTTTCGGTTAAAAAGGGGCAGATGGTCGGCTTAATCGGCCCATCCGGCGCCGGCAAGACGACGGTCGTGGATTTGTTTTTAAGGCTGTTCCAGCCCGACGGCGGGCGAATCCTGCTTGATGGCGTGGATATAAACGATATCAGCTTAAAAGAATGGCGGACGAATATCGGCTACGTGGCCCAAGATATTTTTTTGCTGAATGATACGATAGAAAACAATATTAGATTTTACGATAACCGCTTGACTT
>CAZOGP010000081.1:0-3120 GCA_964579775.1 uncultured Candidatus Saccharibacteria bacterium
TTTTAGGCTGGGATAATATTTAGACATGAGCCACTATTCGTCAGTCCAATATAAAAAGAAAGATAATTTGTGGTTTGAGGGCCTTTATTTTAGTCGGTGGTTCAAGAATAATCCTGGGCCGATTTTAGATATCGGCTGCGCCACGGGAAATTTTATCGCCACCCACCCGGAAATTATTGAAGGGTTGGAAATTGATGAAGACTCTTTGGCGATTTGCGCCCAGCGCCAATTAAAAGTTAAAAAAGCGGATGCCGATCAAGACCTGGCGGTTTTGCCGGCTGATCATTATCAGGGTGTCTACGCCAAGCAAATTATCGAACATTTGGACAGTCCTTTGGATTTTTTGTATCAAATAAAACGGATCTTGCGGCCTGGGGGCCAGGCGGTCGTTTTGACACCCAACTGTCCTTTTGCCGTGGACGAAGGCATTTTTTGGCTGGATAAGACCCATCAGCACCCTTTAACGCGCGAGAATTTATTGGATCTGGCAGCTAAAGTCGGGTTTTCCGGGGTTACCGTAACAGAAGATTTTCGTTGTTTCCCGGGTTTAGGATTTTTGATGCGATTGACTAGTATCGGTCCGGAGACGGTGGCCCGTTGGGAAAGATTTTTTGGCGTCAGGGGTCTTTCTTTAATAATGGTTCTAATAAAATAAATGGTATTAAGCCAGAGCAGATCCTTGGATTCAGGGGAATATCCTCAACCTTCCGCAAATGCGGGGTCGAGGGTATATGGCATAATACCCTGTATTTTAACTTCGCTCGGATAATATGTCCGCCCAAGACGGACGCATTGTCCTCGCTAGTCAAAATGAAAATTGAAATAGTCCCAGCAGAGACAGCCTATGATATGACAAAGAATTTTCCGAATATCGCTTATACGGCGGAGTTCTTGCGCTGGCAGAAAAAAAGACAAGGCTTGGACAGTTTTTTTATCGGTTTTTATCAGGCTGAAAAGCTGACTGGCTTGATGCCGGTAAATTATTCTCCAAAAGGCCGGGCTTACTCGGTTTTTAAGGATTACACGGAGCCGTTGCTTACAGACGGTCAATTAAAGATAGATTGGCCGGAAGTCGCCCAGGCCATCAGAAAAAAGTTCGGCTACGATTATTTTGAAATGAATTTTGGTTTTGTTGGTTCTTCCCCTGGTTATTTGCCGGGATTTAAAACCACGCCGCTCTCCTTTTTTGTTTTAAAGCTGGGGGACGGCCTATCGGAGGAGGCTATTTTTGAAAAATTTGATAAAAAAACGCGCAACCAAATAAGGAAGGGGAAAAGAAGCGAGTTTATTTTAAAAGTCGGCGGAGCAGAATCGCTTGAAAAAATTTATGCTCTTTATCGGGAAAATATGCAACGGCACGGCACGCCGGCCAAAAGTCTTGATTATTTTCAGGATTTATTTGATTGTTTTGGGCCAAAATGTCTCGCTTTGATGGCTTATGACGGGGAGAGACTCGCGGGCGTTAATCTGGCAATCGCTAATAATAATTATTTGCGCTTGATGTTTAATCTGTCGGAAGTTGAATATTGGGATAAATGCGTTAATGACTTTTTGTACTATAAAATGATAGGATACGGGTACGGGCAAGGAGTGAGAGTTTTTGACTTTGGCCCGAGCGCCAGCCAAGATATCAGCCACAATCATTTTAAGCTGGGTTTTGGCGCCAGGCAATTTCCAATAGTTAATCTTAAGCAAGGAGCAATCAGGTATTTTATCATTGATTACTTTAAGCAGAAAAAATTTAATTTTAAAATTTTCGCTAAAAAATTATGGAAGAATGTTTCAATAATCCGGAGGAAAAAATAGCGATTGAAAATCATAAATAATTTAACGCATGAAATTAATTTATTTAGCCAATATCAGGATCCCTACCCAGCGGGCGCACGGCTATCCCATAATGAAGATGTGCGAAGAATTTGCCAGGCAGGGATTAGCAGTGGAACTGGTGGTGCCGAACAAAAAAAATTATCTGGGCGAGGAAGTTTTTGCTTATTACGGCTTAGAGCGCAATTTTAACATCACACGGCTGCCCAGCTTTGATCTTTTGGGGAAAATGGCTTTTGCCAGTCGTTTCTTTTTTTGGCTGGATTTGATGTTGTTCTATTTGGTCTTTAGACGGCGCGATTATTTGCGGTCGGCTAATAAAATCTATACCCGGGATTATTTTTTAGCGGCTTTGTTGCCCGGTAAAAGATGCGATATTTTTTTGGAATTGCACGATTTACCCAAGGCCGGTTTTTGGCTGAAACGGGCGGCTAAAAAGGCCAGAAAAATTTTCGTCATTTCTCAGGGGCTAAAAGACGATTTGATGGCATTGGGTTTGCCGGGCGATAAAATTATTATTGTTCCGGACGCGGTGGATTTGGAAAAATTCAGCCCGGAAATAAGCCAGGCGGAAGCGCGGGAAAAAGTTGCTTTGCCGACGGATAAAAAAATAGTGATGTATGCTGGTCATCTCTATAATTGGAAGGGCGCTGATGTCTTGGCGGCGGCGGCGGAGAATTTGTGCGATTTTTTGTTGGTTTTTGTCGGCGGGGTTGACCCGGAGTTAAAGGAATTTAACCGTCAATATGGTACCGTTGATAATATAAAAATAATTCCTTGGCAAAAAAGAGAAAAGGTGCCGTTTTATTTAAGAGCGGCTGATGTTTTGGTTCTGCCTAATAAAAATGGCGATAGGATATCCGAAAGATATACTTCGCCGGTGAAACTTTTTGAGTATATGGCGAGCGGTCGGCCGATCGTGGCCTCCGACCTGCCGTCGATCAGGGAAATTTTAAATGCCGACAACGCGGTTTTAGTTAAATCAAATGATCCGGAAGCTTTAGCCGAGGGCATTAAAAAAGTTTTGCAGGATAAAAATCTAGGTGACAGACTTTTAGGACAAGCCTTTGCCGATGTTCAAAAATATACGTGGAGAAAAAGAGCGGGAGAAATTATGAAATTTATTCTATGATAAACTGGAAAATATTTTTGACGAAGAATAAATATTTATTGATATTGATCATTGCGGTCGTGGTTTTATCACTTCTGCCGGTTTTTGATATCGCATTGATGGTGCAAGGCGCTTGGCAGGGCGTGATTTCAACGGAAATTTACGCGGACAGCCAGTATTACCAC
>CAZOGP010000082.1:0-3074 GCA_964579775.1 uncultured Candidatus Saccharibacteria bacterium
TAAGGGTGCGTAGCTCAGCTGGTTAGAGCGCTTCGTTGACATCGAAGAGGTTCACAGGTTCGAACCCTGTCGCACCCACATTGAGAACCCGTTAGAAGTACGGCGCACAAGCTATAATTTACATATGTATATATTTAAAGAACCGAGTGAAAATAGCTTCGAAAAAGTCGGCATTACTGGAAAAGTCTTCCCCCTTGAAAGCCTGACAAGTAAAACAGAGGTTGTGTTTATCGAGACGGAAGTCGGTCATGAGACAGTAGTTCGCCAAAAAGAGTCCGATTTTCTTTATTATATTCTTGAAGGCAATGGAATATTTACTATTGATGATAAAAACTATTTTTGTGAAAAAGGTAATCTCGTTGTCGTACCGGCAGGAAAAAAATTTACATATAAAGGAAAGCTGAAAATGCTTCTTTGTATTACGCCTCCATGGAAAGAGGATCAAGAGGAAATATTAAGCTAAAAAATTATCGTAAACCACGCACCTCAAATGGTCAGCCGCTAAGCACTTTGCGGTTTAACGCCAAAAAATGCGATCCCAAAAACCCCCTTTCAAGGATTAGAAGATTTAAACACGGCCTAAATCACTCCCCTCCCCGGCCAACCGGGGAGTTTTTAAAAACTATGCGACTAGATAAATATCTAACAAAGAAATACCCGAACTTATCCCGCGTCTATATCAAAGACCAAATTAAGCTCGGGAATTTTTTAGTTTACCCCGTTAGAAGCCAACCAGAAAATTATAATATACCGGAAAAAAAGCCGAAGGCAAAATCGCAGAATAAACTTGATACTGAAATAAAACACGGTTGGGATTCTAATGGGGTTGAAGGCAAAATTGTAAAGCCGTTCTATCTTCTGCGCGAAAGCGACTTAGTCGTTTTCGCGCCGGGATTTACCCTGCCCGAAAGCGCGCGGCTTTTGCCCAACCCAAATATCAAATTAGACATAATCTACGAAGACGATAACGTTATTGTCATCAACAAGCCCGCCGGCTTATCCGTCCATCCGCGGCAAGACAAAGCTGGCCGGCCATTGCTGTCAGAGGTAAATACCACGTTGGTCAGCGGCTTGTTGGCGTATTATCCGGCGATTGCGAATGTTGGAGATTCTATAACCTCACCCTACCCCTCTCCTTCAAAAGGAGAGGGAACGGAATTCGCGTCAATCCCATCTCCCCCTTTTGAAGAGGGAGAAAAAGAGGGGGTTACATCCCCCCTCCTGCGCCCCGGCCTCGTCCACCGGCTGGACAAAGACACTTCGGGCGTGATGATAATCGCCAAAAACCAAACAAGCTTTGAATGGCTCAAAGCGCAATTTAAGGAAAGGCAAACCGCCAAAAAATATCTGGCCCTGGCGCACGGTTCGCTCAAAGCCAAACAAGGTGAAATTAAAACTTTACTGGCGCGCGCTAAAGAAAACCCGACCAAACAAAAAGTTTTACCACGGATAAACGCGGATCTCAAAACACCGCTGATAGACGCGGAAACAAAAACCAAGGGAAAAGAAGCCATCACAGAATATAAAGTATTAAAAGAATTTAAAGATTACACGCTCCTGGAAGCCAGCCCCAAGACCGGCCGCCTGCACCAGATCCGCGTCCATTTGGCCCATATCGGCCACCCCATCGCCGGCGACGCCAAATA
The DNA here is from genome assembly GCA_964579775.1 of uncultured Candidatus Saccharibacteria bacterium. GTDB lineage: Bacteria > Patescibacteriota > Minisyncoccia > Portnoybacterales > GWB1-42-6 > UBA8475. Next base: position 1,647 of record CAZOGP010000082.1, read on the forward strand.
CGGCGCGAAGCTCCTGCCTAGCCCGCCCGGCTTAACCCGCCAATTCCTGCACGCCCAGGAGTTGGAAATAACCCTACCGGATGGTCAAGAAAAAACATTTCTTGCGCCCCTGCCAGCCGAGCTGCAGACTGTTTTAGGCGCCCTTGAAAATAAATAAAGATTATGCTAACATTTATCCGTAATTAGTCGTAATAAGACATATGAACATCATTCAAGACCAACTGAAAAAGGTGCCGGACATCAGACCCGGCCAGACCGTTAAAGTTTACCAGCGCGTTAAAGAAGGCGCCAAAGAGCGCGTTCAGCCGTTCGAAGGGCTGGTTATCGCGACTAAGCACGGCCGGGGCTTGGACGGCACTTTTACCGTGCGCAAAATTTCTTCGGGCGTGGGCGTGGAAAGAATTTATCCTTTGCACTCCCCTACGATTGATAAGATCGAGATTCTAAAAACGTCCAAGGTCAGGCAAGCCAAACTTTACTACATGCGCGAGCGCTCCGGCAAAAGAGCTAGGATGAAAAATAAAAATATCATCGTGCCGACTGAAGGACAGGCAGAAAACGAAACGGCTGAAGAGTAAAATTTGCGCGGGTGCTGTAACTTGGTAGCCAGGCACGCTTGAGGTGCGTGTGCCGCAAGGCGTGGAGGTTCAAATCCTCTCCCGCGCACCGCGCAACTAGGGCAATTAGCTCAGTGGCAGAGCGACTCGTTTACACCGAGTAGGCCGTAGGTTCAATCCCTACATTGCCCACTGGGCAAAAAATAAGTGATTTCCGCCGGGGTAGCCAAGGTGGTTACGGCGCGGCTCTGAAAAAGCTGAGATGTCGGTTCAACTCCGACCCCCGGCACATAGAAAGTTTAAAATTAAAAATGAAAAGTTAAAAATTATTGTATTCGCCTGCGGCGAATTTGTTTACGTCCGTCCCGCTCAAGCGGGACGCCATAATTTTGCATTTTGATTTTTTATTTTTTGATTATTTAAGCGGGCGTCGTATAGTGGCTATTATGCGACCTTGCCAAGGTCGAGACGGCAGTTCAATTCTGCTCGCCCGCTCCGCGTAAAATGTCTCGCGTTGTTCGCCATCACGCGGCACGCCAGCAAAACAAAAAACCCCGAGGAAGGGATTTTTTGTTTTGCGAAATATTTCGTAAAACTCTATCTCACGGCTTCTTTCAACGCCTTGCCCGCGCGAAACTTTGGCACTTTCATCGCCGGGATCTGAATTTTGGCGCCGGTCTTGGGGTTGACGCCCTGGCGCGCCTTACGGTTGGAAATAACGAACACGCCAAATCCGGTAAAGGCAACTTTGTCGCCCTTCTGTAAGGCCTTGGTGATATTATCCAAGAGCGACTCCACGACTTCGTCGGTCTGCCTTTTTGACAAACCGGTTTTATTGGCAACGGCCTCAATGATTTGATCTTTGGTCATA
>CAZOGP010000083.1:0-2790 GCA_964579775.1 uncultured Candidatus Saccharibacteria bacterium
GGCGCGCTGGTGGTGGCTCTGCAAGGGGAATTGGGCTCGGGCAAAACGACTTTTATCCAGGGCTTGGGCGAGGCGTTGGGAATTAAAGAAAAAATTTTGAGCCCGACGTTCGTGATCATGAAGCATTTTAACATTTTAACATTTAAACATTTTAACAATTTGTACCATTTGGATTGTTACCGGTTGGAGAGTGCTAAAGATTTGGCAGAATTAGGATTAGTGGAAATTTTGGCGGGTAAAAATAATTTAGTGGTGATAGAATGGGCGGAGCGGATTGCCAGTATATTGCCCGTGGACACAGTGTGGTTAGTTTTTAAACATAAAGGAGGAGAGACAAGGGAGATAGAATTAAAAATTTAAAAATCAAAAGTCAAAATGACAGTTTAAAATGTAAAATTTAACTCACCCCAACTCTCTCTTTAAAAAAGAGAGGGAGACCCCCCTCTTAGGTTAAGAGGGGGTTAGGGGGAGTTATGGATTTTAGACTTTACATTGTCATCTTGCATTTTGATATTTGCATTTTACATTTTTTATGGCAAGGGAAACGAAAGTAAAAACATTAGTATTAATCGACGGCCACGCGCTCGTGCATCGCGCCTACCACGCCCTGCCGCCACTTTCAACGGGCAGCGGGGAATTAGTGAACGCGGTTTTTGGGTTTTCGTCAATTTTGTTAAAAACACTCAAAGACTTATCTCCCGATTATATCGCCGCGACCTTTGACTTGGCCGGGCCGACTTTTCGGCATAAGGAATTTGAGGCGTATAAAGCCACGCGGGTGAAGGCTCCGGATGAACTCTACGCGCAGATCACACGGGTAAAAGACGTGCTGGCGGCTTTTAACATTCCCGTGTTTGAGGCGCCGGGATTTGAGGCGGACGATGTTTTAGGCACGATCGTCAAGCAGGTAAAAAAAGACAAGGTAAAAACTATTATTGTAACGGGGGACCTGGACACGTTGCAATTGGTGGACAAAAATACTAATGTTTACACTTTAAAAAAGGGCGTTAAAGAAACAATAATGTATGACGAAGCCGCGGTGCGCGAGCGCTTTGAGGGACTTGAGCCCGACCAGATGGTGGACTATAAGGGTCTGAAAGGCGATCAGTCCGACAATATTCCGGGGGTGCCGGGAATTGGCGAGAGGACGGCGATCGAGTTGCTAAAAGAATATGGGAGCCTAGAGAAATTGTATAAAGAAGTAGAGAAACAAAAAAGCAACCCCTCGACCAAGCTCGGGGTAAAATCTAATAATTTGTTTAAAAAATTATTAGATTTTAAAGAGCAGGCGTTTTTCAGCAAGTATTTGGCCACGATAAAACAGGACGCGCCAATAAAGTTTAAATTGGCCGAGGCCTTAACGCGCGATTTTGACAAGGAGAAAGTCGTAAAAATTTTCAAGGATTTGGGATTTTATTCGCTGGTGAACCGTTTGCCGGAATTTGATAAGAACGGGCAAATGAGAAAAGCCGCGCTGGTCAAACCGGCTGGGCCGGAAAGAAAAAGCGCGGCGACGGAATTGCCTTTGGGCTTTGAGCCCAGCATCGCGGAAAGAATTGAGCAGGCCCGAGCCCAAGGCGTGCTTTCAGATAAGGTTTACCAGCTGGAAAAGGACCTCGCGCCGATAATCGCTCAGATGGAAAAGAACGGCATTAAGCTGGATATTAAGTATTTGAAAAAATTAAGCGGCCAGGTTGGCAAAGAATTGGCGGCGTTGGAGAAGAAAATCATAAAATTGGCGGGCGTGGAATTTAATGTCAACTCGCCCCAGCAGCTTTCCCAGATTCTGTTTGAGAAGCTGGGGTTGCAAATTAAGGGTTTAAAAAAAACGCCGGGTAAGGTTATTTCTACGGCGGTGGCGGAATTGGAAAAATTAAAAGGACAGCATGCCATTATTGGTTTAATCATGCGCCAGCGGGAATTGGCTAAGCTGAAGAATACCTATATTGATGCCCTGCCGTTGCTGGTGGGCGTGGACGGCCGCCTGCATACCAGTTACGACGCGCTCGGCACAACCACCGGCCGATTGTCTTCTAAAAACCCCAATTTACAAAATATTCCCATTCGCACGGCCTTGGGCAATGAAATTCGCAAAGCCTTCGTGGCGGCCAAGGGCTGTAAACTTTTATCGGCCGATTATTCGCAGATCGAATTGCGCGTAGTGGCGCACTTGGCGCAGGATAAGGAAATGATAAAGACATTTAAAGAGGGCAAGGATATTCATAACGCGACGGCCGCGGAAATTTTGGGCGTAAAGGAGAATGAGGTCAGCAAAGAAGCGCGACGTATGGCCAAGGTTTTGAACTTTGGCGTGATCTACGGTATGAGCCTGCATGGTTTTGCCGAGGCGGCCGGCGTGGATCTGGCGCGAGCCAAGGAATTCATCAAAAAATATTTTACGGAATTTTCCGGCGTGGCTAAATTCATTGAGAAAACAAAAAAGGCCGCGGCCCGCGACGCTTTCGTGGAGACGCTCTTTGGCCGCAAGCGCTTTATTCCGGAGATAAATTCTTCCGCTTGGAATCTGCGCCAGGCCGCGGAGCGCATGGCCATCAATATGCCGGTGCAGGGCACGGCCGCGGATTTGCTGAAGATGGCGATGGTGGAAGTCAATTTAAAATTGAAAAATGAAAAAGTAAAAATGTTATTACAGGTTCACGACGAACTTGTGTTTGAGGTCGAAGAAAGTGAGGCGCAAAGAATAGCGAAGATAGTAAAAGAGGCAATGGAAAATATTTATCAGCTGGCCGTGCCGCTGAAGGTGGATGTTGAGGCAGGGGAGAATTGGGG
>CAZOGP010000084.1:0-2737 GCA_964579775.1 uncultured Candidatus Saccharibacteria bacterium
TATGCTAAAGATTTCTCAGATCAAGCAAAAAAGCACAAAATTTCTAGTCACGACTAAAACCGTATTTTTGGCGGTTTTCGTGCCTAGTGAAGATAATGGTTTTTTGCCCAGCGCCTTAAAATCAAAATATTTATTTTGGTATGGCGCCGGTCTTTTGATGGTAAAAATAGCGCTGATCTCTTTGGTGTTGATTTTGCCGTCAACCAGCTTTTTCTCCGCTATTACCACTGACCGCTTGATAACTTTGATCAATCAAGAGCGTCAAGCCCGGAATTTATCAACGCTGGCGTTAAATGTCGGCTTGAACTCCGTGGCGGACCTGAAAGTCAATGACATGCTGATGCAAAATTATTTTGACCATACGAGTCCTCAAGGCGTGACGCCCTGGTATTGGTTCAAACGGATCGGCTATAACTACGCGTTTGCCGGAGAGAATTTAGCCATGGGCTTCACGGATACCGAAACGGTTTTCCAGGCCTGGATGGATTCGCCCACGCACCGCGACAATATCCTAAACCCCAATTTCCAAGAAATGGGCCTGGCGGTCAAATCCGGCCAGATCCAAGCTCACGCCGATACTTTGGCGGTGCTGGTTTTTGGCAAACAGCAGGCGACAGCGACCAAAACTCAAATAGCGCAAACGCCGGTAAAAACCAATACCCCGACTCCCGCGCCCCGTGGCGAGCAAAACGAGCTCTACGGGGCTACTCCTAAAAAAACGCCGGTGATTTCAGCGGCTCCCTCTGTTGAATTAAGAAATATGCCTTCGCCCAGCATTGCTCCGCCAGGCACCATTAGCCCGACGCCGAGCGCCTCACCCGAGCAGATTGAATTAAAAACGATTTTGGGCGAACAGCCGCAAAATCCGTCAGCTGACCAATCGGGAGCCGCGCCAGATAGAATCGGCTACGCGCCACGGGTCTTGGGCGCGTTTGCTTCCAAGTCCGACGAAATCTTCAAATCGCTGTATTTGTATTTCACTTTATTCTTAGCCATCGCGCTGGGGGTCAATATTTTTGTGAAAATCAGAATTCAGTACTGGCCGACGATCGTGGCGACAACGCTGATAATTCTACTTTCATCGGCATTAGTATTTATTTAGAATTTAATTTGTCATCCCGAGCGTTAGCGAAGGAACTTTTCTAAAATGTCTAATTGCTCTAATTTCTAATGACCTAATCAATACCCAATGACCAATGTCTAATTTTAGAAATTGGGGCTTGATTAGGAATTAGAAATTTATAAATAATAGATTCTTCGGCCTACGGCCTCAGAATGACAAAAATAAAAAAGCGATGAAGCAAAACAATATTAAAAATCTTCTCGGTTGCTTGCTCAAAGCCCTGCTTTGGAATTTTGTCATTGGCGCGGGAGCTTTGTTGGCCGGTATTTTGTTTGGCGGACCAAAAATTTATATTGACCTTAACGCGGCGATCATTGTTTTTTGTCTGATGCTGGCGCCCTATATTGCCATAACCTGGTGGAGCGTTTGGGCCCTAGCCAGAGGCAGTCATGATGGAACGTTGGTTATGAGCGGCCCCTACGCTTTAACGCGCAATCCGATGTACGCGGCGATAATCTTTATTTTAAATCCGGCGCTGGGAATTTTATTCCGTTCCTGGCTTTTGGTCTTAGCGGTCATTCCGATCTATTTTTTCTGGCGGCAGTGCGTGCGCGGAGAAGAAGTCGGAGCGCTAGCGGCCAAATTCGGCCAGGCGCACATAGAGTATATGAAAACGACGCCGCGCTTTTTCCCAAATTTGCGCCAAATCAACCCGCTTTTATTTTACGGCGCGGCCGGTATTTTAATTTTTTCCGCCACTTTTATTTTCTTAAATTCCGGCGCCCTTTATTTGCGCTGGGTGGTTTGGGAGGTCAACGGTCAGATCACTTATGATGAGCCCTCTCCGGAAAAAATCAGTTTCCCTATAAATTCCGTTCAACCGGTGGCCGGCCAGGAGTTTTATCCTTTGCCGATATCTGAAACCGCCGCCGACTATAACGCCAGCCCCGACTCCATTATTATCACTAAGCTCGGTGTCAAAGCGCCGCTGCTTTGGGCTAGCGGCACGACGCAAAAAGAACTGAACAATTCTTTGAATCAAGGCGTTATTATTTATCCGGGCAGCGCTTTGCCGGGTCAAAACGGCGAGCTCGTTCTTTCCGGCCACAGTTCAATTTTTCCGTGGGTCAAAACCCAATATGGCCAGGTTTTTACTTTATTGGATAAATTGAAAGCAGGGGATACGGTTTCATTGGTGTACAATCACCGGCAATACGATTATCAAATCACGGGCCAAGAAGTATTAAACCCTAATCAGATTAAAATTTCCGATACGGAAAAGCCGGTTTTAAAAATGACCACCTGCTGGCCTATTGGCACTTCCGCCAAGAGGCTGGTGGTTTATGGGGAACTGATTAGGTAGCGATTAGGGAATAGTAAATACCTTGAATTACGAAATCCTGCCTTTTGTCATTCCGGCCTTGAGCCGGAATCCAGGTTTTAAATCGTTCAATTTGGGCCTGGATTCCCGCTTTCGCGGGAATGACAGAATTGAGGATTTCGTAATTCAAGGTAAATAGAAAAAATCAATAAAATGCAACTTTTTCAAAAACCCCTAACGGGATTGGCCTCCGTATGGAGATTCGGCTGATAATTATTACACGCAAGCGGATGATGGCGCCTGTCGGCCAAAAGACTTAACGGTTAACATTTTCTATGAAAAACATCCAAATG
>CAZOGP010000085.1:0-2724 GCA_964579775.1 uncultured Candidatus Saccharibacteria bacterium
TAGGCCGGGAAAGCGGCGCCAGGAGCCGCCGGCGGCGGTTATATGGGCGCGTAGACCTGTGGAGCTAATTTCTTGAACGAGTTTTCTGTCCAGTTTCTCCCCAAACCCCAATTCCACGTCCGGGCGGGGCGCTCCACGGGAGCCGATTGGAAGTGGCAAGCGAGCCAGGCAGAAGGTTTGTATTTTTATTTCCCACTCCCCGTCCTGAAAACACCCCGCAGAATAAGCCGGGGCCATCCGCTGGGAAAAGACCGCGGGGTTAATCGGCATATTTTTTAAATTTTAGATACCTCACAACCACGGATCCTGTTTCAGTCTGCGCAACTTATCCTCCGGGACCTTTGTAAATCCGCCGGGCGGCAGGTTTAATCTGGCTAATTCCCTGATCCAGTCATCCTTCTTTTGCCCGAAATAAGCGCAGTCCTCATTTTTTGTGTCAAAAATAAAAAAATCGGTCATGGTTTTGCCGTAAATATATCCTTTCTTTCGTCTGTAATATTCAATGGCTAGAACTGCTCTTTTATAACTCTCACCGTTGTATAAAGTGTATCTGGTATCCTGCCTATAAGAAGCCTTGATTGTGTAACCTTTAAACGGTAATTTATATTTTCCATAGTCAGGAACATCAATTATTTTCCGCAAAAGTTCGTCCTTGCTGAACCCGAGGATGACTGCAAGTTCATCTATGCTCTTTGCAAATTGTTTTTTGTCGGTCGGCATGTGAACATAAAACCAGCCCTTTTTGTTTTCTCCAATGACATAATCATCTATTAAACCTATCTTTGTTATGCTTGATTCCCATAATATATCATTACCCTTTTGCTTCTCCAACTGAAGAATCGTTCTTTCAACATCCACCCCAAACAGGTGGTATCCGTATGAGAGGTCAGGTATTCTAAAAATCGGGGGAGCATCAATTAATTTTCTGAACTCAATATTATTCTTGCGCAGGTATTCCTGAAAACTGCTTTCTGTGCGAAAGCCTACGCTTTCATATGTTTGCGTATTAGTAACAAACCATATGACAGGAGTTTTGCCATAAATAAAATTTCCGCTGAAATTGTATCCAGTAACCCACGTTATAGCGGTGGCACTGTGTTCACCTATGCCTTCAATTTTTAACCCTAAATAGCCCCACTTATCTCCCCGCCAGCCCAGTTCATATTTACTGCAACCAAATAGTGTAAGCATAATAGCTCCGCAAACTATAATCTTTACCATCAATAACGCCGTTCTCTTCATATTTTTAATTCCTCACTGCATTACGATGTCGATAGGGTAAGGTTTGATTAACCCGTTATCCTGCCACAATTTACCCAACATGCCTGGATTATCACCCGCGTCAAAATCATATGTATCATGAAAAATGATTTGTATTTTACCATCACTTCCTCTGCTACCTATTACCTCAAATTCATGTATTGCAAAATATAAATCCGGATTTTTATACCATTTATAGCTTCGGGTCACCTTTACAGATTTAAGTGTCGGATCTTTTTCCAGTTGTGCGAGAACATCTTTAAGCGCGTCTTGATACTCGCTTGTGTTTTTCACTTTTTCTTTAAGATAAGATTGGTTTCCGTTACTCAAAGGCACTTTATTCTTACCATCGGGTGCGTCTGGAGCATCCTTGGCATGCTTCAATAACATAGTGGCGGTTGGAGAAACTTTTTCAGAAATACCGCTCGTTCCGACAGCTAAGAGTATTTTGTCTGTGACCAACTTGACAAATTCAAGAGCGGATGTGTTTTAAAACCTCTTTGCTGGCGATTTTGAGCGTATTCCAAAAACTGGAACCCGCGGGCGCGGACGGCGGCTTGACTGTGCCGCAAACCGGTTGCTTATTCGGGCCGTTGCGGCAGTCGCAGGTCGCGGCATACGCCGGATTTGTTATTTTCCAGGATTCTATCGTAGCCCGGCAATCTACGGTCGGCTTGGGTTCCGGTATTCCAGCCGCAGCCATGACGGGAACGGCCTCCGCGCTTAGCGGAGCCACACCGCTGTCCAATTTCGCACTCAGCGACGGATCGCCGGCTTTTAAATCCAGCGCGCCGGCGCCAGTCGGCAGGCCGGTTAAACCGGGCGATTGATTTGATTTTGTGGTTAAGCCGAAGTCCTTGTTTGGAAGATCCGCCTTGCCGTCATACATCTTGCTGTGCTGGTTATACTGCTTGCGGAGCTTTGCCTGGACGTTTTTATCAAGCCCGGCGCTTACCTTTGTTATATCGGGCGTAATTCCTTTTGCGCACGAATCATCCACCTTTTTTTGAGCGGCCTTTATTAAGTCGAGCTTCTTTTGGATTATTGCGCAGTTTTTCTTACAGTTCTTTACCGCGGCGGCGGTTTTGGTCTCTTCGTCGTCGAGGACATTGGCAAATGACGAGCAGAGCCGGCTCATGATAGACGCTTCACATATGGAACAAACCACAAATAAAAGCGCGAACATTATAACAATCGGAATAACTTTTTTCATAAAAACACAAAAAAAGGGAAAACGATTTTTGTTTTCGTCTTCCCTGGATACACCGGATTACGGTCCGGTCGTGGATACTCTGGCGCCAATCTGCCAGATTACAAAGAGTGGCTTTTATAGTATACCTCTGGCGGGTTGACTAAAGAACGGCCTTTTGGGGAAGTGTGGTATAGGCCGAAGGGCCTATTTGGGAAGCCGGCCTGATCCGCCTAAGGCGGATGTGGCCGCAGGCCGCGAAGGGCCGTTTCCTC
>CAZOGP010000086.1:0-2716 GCA_964579775.1 uncultured Candidatus Saccharibacteria bacterium
TCCGAGCTCTTCGCTTGCAAGGAATGCGGCTTGTCTCTCTCGGCCATTGAGCCGCGGCTGTTTTCTTTCAACAGTCCCTTTGGGGCCTGCCCGGAATGCCAGGGGCTCGGCAGTAAATTAGAGATTGATCCGAAACTGGTCATGCCAAATCCGCGCTTAACTTTGGCGGAAGGCGCCATTAGGCCGTGGGCCACAGCTTCGCACCGCGTTGGCCGGCAAGGGTATTATTATTGGCTGATAAGCAAATTAGCCGAAGCAAATGATTTTTCTTTGAATACGCCGGTGGGGAAATTACCGAAAGAAGTCATGAAAAAAATTCTCTACGGGGATTTAAAAAATGACTACGAAGGCGTGATCCCGAATTTGGAGCGGCGTTGGAAAGAAACAGATTCGGATTTCGCGCGAGCGGAAATTGAAAAATATATGTTGGTGCGTCAGTGTCCGCTGTGCCAGGGGACCAGGCTGAAACGAGAGGCGTTGGCGATACGGATAAATTCACCTCACCCTACCCCTCTCCTTCGTAAGGAGAGGAAAAATCTCCCCCTTTTGAAGGGGGAGAAGAAGAGGGGATTAAGGAAGGATGACGCGAATATTGCTGAAATTTCCGCGATGAGCATTGAAGACGTGAAAAAATATTTTTCGGACCTCAAATTATTGGCTAACGAAGCGGAGATAGCGCGGCCCATCATTAAGGAAATTTTAAAGCGGTTAAGTTTTTTGATTGACGTGGGTCTTGATTATTTGACTATCAACCGTGAATCAACCACGTTGTCGGGCGGCGAAGCCCAGCGGATTCGTCTAGCCACGCAAATTGGTTCGGGTCTGGCCGGCGTGGTTTATATTCTGGATGAGCCATCTATTGGTTTGCATCAGCGGGACTTGGGACGGCTGATTGACACGCTTAAGCAATTGCGGGATTTGGGCAACACGGTGATTGTGGTGGAACACGATGAACAAACTATCCGCGCGGCTGACTGGGTGATAGACGTGGGGCCGGGCGCGGGAGTGCACGGCGGCAAAATTATGTTCGCTGGCACGCCCGCGCAACTCGTAAAATCCGATTGTTTGACCGGGCAATATTTGTCAGGGAAGAAAAAAGTGACTCAGCAGAGTCATCCCGAGCTAAGCGAGGGATCTTCCGCGAATGCGGGCCGACATAAAGTCGGAGATTCCTCGGCTGATAGCCTCGGAATGACAAATAAAAATAAAGAGCATCTATGGGGCCCTTCGACGCGCCCCGCTGCTGCAGGGCTTGCTCAGGGTAAAAAGGCGTACCTCGAAATCCTCGGCGCGACAGAACATAATTTAAAAAATATTAACGTAAAAATACCCCTGCAAAAATTTGTGGCGATAACAGGCGTTTCCGGTTCTGGCAAGAGCTCGCTGGTCAACGATATTTTAGGGGTGGCGTTGAGCCGAGATTTTCATGGCGCGCATCAGCAACCCGGCGCACATAAAGCGATTTTGGGCACTGACAATTTGGATAAAGTGATAATCGTTGACCAGTCGCCCATCGGCCGCACGCCGCGTTCCAACCCGGCGACTTACACCGGCCTTTTCACGCCCGTCCGCGATATTTTCGCGCAAACCCAGGAGGCCAAGATCCGGGGTTATGGTCCGGGCCGTTTTAGTTTTAATGTTAAAGGCGGGCGGTGCGAGAATTGCGAAGGCGACGGGGTGAAAAAAATAGAGATGTATTTTTTACCGGATGTTTACGTTGAATGCGAAGTTTGCCGCGGCCAGCGCTATAACGAAGAAACTTTGGAAATCGAGTATAAAGGAAAAAATATCGCGCAGGTTTTGGCGATGAGCGTGGACGAAGCCTACGATTTTTTCAAGAATATCCCGCCGCTGGAAACAAAATTGCGCACGCTCCAGGAAGTGGGGCTCGGCTATATGAAACTTGGCCAATCTTCCACCACGTTATCGGGCGGCGAGGCGCAAAGAATTAAATTAGCCACGGAGCTGGCTAGGCGCGACACGGGCCGTACGCTGTATATTCTGGACGAGCCCACCACCGGCCTGCATTTTGACGATATCCGCAAATTGTTGAATGTTTTGCGGGAACTTGTCAAGAGGGGCAATTCCGTGCTAGTAATAGAACATAATCCGGATGTGATAAAAAGCACGGATTGGGTGATAGACCTGGGTCCGGAAGGGGGAGCCAAAGGCGGCTATATCGTGGCGGAAGGGACGGTTAGTGATATTATTAAAAACAAGAAAAGTTATACGGGGAAGTATTTGAAATAGATCAAAAACAAACTTGTCATTCCGAGCGTAGCGACCCGCATACATAAAAGATCCTTCACTTCGTTCAGGATGACAAAGAGTTAATTCTTTAACAATTTCAAAAATTAAGCAATTATTTACAGAAAGGGGGGCTCTGCAATGAAGCGAATTCTGTATAAAGGTGTGATGGCCATGTCGTTAATTACAGTTTTCTTGTTTAACTTTCTGGGCGGGGCCATGATAATCGGATTTCTGGTTTGGCTGGTTCGTTTTAACGCCAGCTATTATCTGCCGGAGATGCACCTCGTTCCCGAATGGGTTTGCTTTCTTGGCGGCGCTACCGGGATGGCGTTTCTGTTGTTTTTTGAATCGGATATGAGACGCGGCCTGCGCGAGAGTTTGTTCCGAACCGCGGACTTTATTAGCCGTCTTTTTTCCAAAAAATATAAAAAATGGGTTGTCAGGGGGCGATGAAACGGAAAGGAGG
>CAZOGP010000087.1:0-2693 GCA_964579775.1 uncultured Candidatus Saccharibacteria bacterium
CTTCTGACGCCTTATCTAAATTAACTTATCCAATTATAGAATTAGGCGGCTGTAAGGATCGGGCGGATTGTAAAATTTATTGCGATGATTCCGCTAATACGGCCGCTTGTGTCAGTTATGCCGAAAAAAATAATCTTTTATCTCAAGAGGAATTGCAGATTGCTAAAAAATTCGTAGCTGGCGGGGCGAAAGGCCCCGGAAATTGTACCGGCAAGAATGAATGTCAAACTTATTGCGAGGATAAGGCTCATATAGACGAATGCGTTTCTTATGCCGAAAATAACGGCCTGATGTCAGAGCAGGATTTACAAAAAGCCAAAAAAGTTCAAGCCGCGATTAAAAAAGGCGTAAAATTTCCGGCCTGTAATAATAAAAAAGAGTGTGATGCTTACTGCGAAGATTCCAGCCATATGGAGGAATGCATCACTTTTGCCCAAGAAGCCGGGCTTCTTAGCGATGAGGAATTAAAAAATACCCAGAAAGTTTTGACTGCCGTGAAACAAGGCGTTAAACCGCCGGCCTGCAAAGGCAAAGATGCTTGTGACGCTTATTGCGCCGAAGAGAGTCATGCCGATGAGTGTATTAATTTTGCGGTGGCGTCTGGGCTAGTAACTTCAGAAGAAGCGAAAATAATAAAAGAGACCGGCGGTAAAGGACCGGGGGGATGTAAGAATAAAAGCGAATGCGATTCTTATTGCAGTATTTCCGGTAACCAAGAATCTTGTCTAAATTTTGCGGTGGAACATAATTTAATATCTCAAGAACAGTTTAATCAGATAAAACAAGGTGACGGTCAGGGTGGCCCCGGAGGCGGAACAGGTCCGGGAAATGGAGCCGGTCAGGGCCAAGGCGGTCCTAATCAAGGCCAAGGTTTTAATCCGGGTTCTGGTCAAGGAGGAGGACAAAGCCAGAATACTAACCCCAATCCGGTGAAGTGTATTGAAGATTGTGAGTATGTGGGAAAGACTTGCGTAGGTCAAGCGGGCGATGAGGGCAAAGTTTGCGCTTCAGAAGGGCAATATTGCAGAACAGTATACTGTGAAACATATGGTGTTCAAGGTGATAATCGTCCGACGCAAGAACAGTACCACGCGTGTAACGATAATGTATGCACGCCGACAGAAAAGCGCTGTAATGACGCTGTTGTAGCAAAATCCGCTGCTTGCACGACCACAAAAGATGTTTGTGTTATGGAATGCCAAAAGGCATCAAAGTCTGCTAAACCTACTCCGCCTTCTCAACCCAATCAGCCTTCACAACCAACTCCACCCAATCAGCCTACTCCGCCTTCTCAACCTCCTACGGGCAAATGTGGCGATGGAGTTTGTGGACGAATGGAACAGGCTGACCCAACGTTATGTCCTCAAGATTGTGGCGGATGATCCAGCGTGGAAAGAATTTATTTTGAAACCGCCGCAGTTTCTGCGCGTTGATGATTTCGGCGATTCCGCGATTATCATTAAAATTCTTGGGGAAACTAAACCAATCAAACAATGGGATGTTGCCGGCGAGCTTCGCAAACGCCTTAAAATCGCGTTTGATAAAGAAGGCATAGAAATCCCGTTCCCGCAGAGGGTTATACATTCCGCGAATAAATCGTAGTAAATATGCCTCAACCATATCTTGAGAAAGTTATTCTCTCAAAACAGGTGCGCCGGGCGGACTTTTTACGATTCATGCCGGCGCGTCAAAAGAAAGAATTATTGAAGCAGGCCTCTTATCTTCGGGGGAAAAGAGTGGTGCATATCAATGCCGTAGCGGACGGCGGAGGGGTCGCTGAAATACTCACAAGTCTCGTTCCGTATTTGCGTTCTTTGGGCGTTGAGTCCGACTGGTATTTTATCAATCCCGATGTCGGCAAAAAGTTTTTTGAGATAACCAACAAAATTCATAATGCCCTGCAGGGCGCGCCGGTAAAAATTAACAATCGAGAGTGGGCCGAATATGAACGGACGAGCAAACATGTCGCCGCCGAGTTGGATAAAATTGACTGCGATGTCTTGGCGGTAAACGATCCGCAAATTCTCTTGGCGGGACACTACGCGCATCTTAATAAATATAAAATATATTTCAGCCATATTGATACTTCCTCGGTTTTTAAGCCTGTTTGGAAAAAATTTCTTCCCGCCGTCACATCCTACCATCGGATCGTCTTTAGCAATCTCGATTTTGTCAACGGCGATTTGCCCGGCCGCAAAGTAAAAGTTTTCACGCCGGCAATTGACCCGCTGGCTCCCAAACAAAAAATTGTACCTAAAAAAGAAGCCCGTCGGTATCTTAAAAAACACGGCGGCGTTCCCCAAAATTGCCCTCTCGTCGCGCAGATATCGCGTTTTGACGTCTGGAAAAATCCAATGGGAGTTATCCAATCTTTCCGAATATTTCAAAACACCTACCCCGGCGCGCGGCTGGCTTTGGTCGGCTTCAACACCGCCAGGGATAATCCCGCGGCGAATGTGGTTTATAAAGATATCGCGGCAATTGCCGGCAAATCCCGCGATATTTTTTTATTTTTTGATCCAAAAGGGAAAGACGTTCTGGAATTTACCGCTATGGCGCAAAATGGAGCCGATGTCATCGTTCAAAATTCAACTAAAGAAGGATTTGGCTTGGTGGTGACGGAGGCAATGTGGAAACGCCAACCGGTACTTGGCGGCCCGGCTTCAGGAATCAGAAAACAAATTCGGAACGGC
>CAZOGP010000088.1:0-2668 GCA_964579775.1 uncultured Candidatus Saccharibacteria bacterium
CGGAATACGGCGTTCAGATCGTTTATCACGAGAATCAGAAAGAGATGAGGCCGGCCAAAGAATGGTTTAAATTTGAACCGTCTCAATTTTTTCTGGAGCCGGGCCAGAGCCAATTGGTGCAAATTAAGCTTACCTTGCCCATAAGAGGCGCCCAACCCGGCGATTATTTTGCTTTTCTGCAGGGCCGGCCGCTCCAGAAAACAGAAAGCGGAATGACAAGCGTTGGCGTGGCGGCGGCCACCAAGCTTTATTTTACGGTTACGCCGGCTAATTTTTTTGTCGGAGTCTATTACCGGGTTGGCTCGCTTTTAAAACTTTATTCCCCGTGGAGTTATGTCGTTTTGGCGGTAATTATCATCGCCTTGCTAATCGTTATTTTCCGCCGATTCTTTTCTTTTAATATCGGCGTTAGCAGAAAAAAATAAACCATTACAATGGATGAAGAGAATTTATTTTGTCATTTTTTCATTTTTTTTGTTAATAGCGGCTGTCTTGACAGCTGATTTTTTTAGTTTGCCCCCAAATGCGGCCGCCAATAGCGATGCCGTTACTTTTACCGTTAAAATTTCCGTTTGCGGCAACGGTGAAAAAGAATACGGCGAGCAATGCGACGGCAGTGATCTGGCCGGCGCCAGTTGCCTAAGCCGCGGTTTTTCTAGCGGTACGCTTAGCTGCAGCCCTGCTTGCGAATTTAATACTTCCGGATGCGTTTCTGCCTCGTCTTGCGGCAATGGTTCTTGCGCTGGTTCGGAAACTTGCAGCAGTTGTCCGGCCGACTGCGGGACTTGCCCCTCGGGCGGCGGAGGCGGAGGAGGCGGCTATGTCGCCCCGGCTACCAACGTAATTTTTTCCGGCCGGGCCTATCCTAAAAGCGCGGTTACCCTTCTTAAAGACGCGCAGATTGCCGCCACGACCGTGGCCGGCGCCGATGCCAATTTTTCCATAACCCTTTCCGGCCTCTCGGCTGGAAATTATATTTTTTCTCTCTATAGCGAAGACAATAAAGGGGTTCGTTCCTCTCTCTTAACTTTTCCTTCAAGCGTTACGACTGGCGCTACCACTAATGTTGGTGGTATTTTTATTGCCCCGACAATTGCCGTTGATAAAAGCGAAGTCAAGCGAGGAGACAATCTTGCTATTTTCGGGCAATCGGCACCACAAGCTGACATGGTGATTTCGGTTAATTCCGAAGAAGAATTCTTTGGGAAAACAATTTCTGATAAAGACGGGATTTACCTGTATAACTTTGATACTTCAATTCTTGATTACGGAACTCATAATACAAAAGCAAAGGCTTCAATTGGCAATCAATTGGTGAGCGGCTGGAGTTATCTGGTTGGGTTTAAAGTCGGCGCAAAAAGCGTGGCGATTGAGCCGGAAAAGAAAGTTCTTAAAGGCGATTTAAACAACGACAACCGGGTAAATCTGATTGATT
Source organism: uncultured Candidatus Saccharibacteria bacterium (assembly GCA_964579775.1). Classification (GTDB taxonomy): domain Bacteria; phylum Patescibacteriota; class Minisyncoccia; order Portnoybacterales; family GWB1-42-6; genus UBA8475. The sequence continues at coordinate 1,436 of CAZOGP010000088.1, forward strand.
TTTCCATTGCGGCCTATTGGTATAAGAGGCCGAATCCGCCGGCCGCCGTTGACCTTAACAATGACAACAAAGTAGATTTAGTTGATTTTAGCATTATGGCGTATTATTGGACCGGCTGACGAAGTCAGCCAGCGCGGAAATACGCGGAATAAGGTGCGGAAATACGCGGAAATAAAAAATATGGGCGAATTATTATATAAAGAAGAATCATATTTAATAAGAGGAGTAGCTTTTGATATTTATAAAAAATTCAAAAATCATCATAAAGAAAAAATTTATAGGGATTCTTTTTGTTTTGGCCTCCTGGATAAGGGGTTAAAAGTTGATAAAGAAAAACGCATTGATATTTTTTATAATAATAAGAAAGTTGGCACTTATGTTCCAGACTTAGTAATTAATGAAGCAATTTTTATTGAGCTTAAAGCGAAATCAATGATTTTAAAACAAGACATAGAACAGTTTTGGCATTATCTTAAGAATTCCAGTTATAAACTAGGGTTTCTTATAAATTTTGGCGCGCCACATGGCGTACAAATTATTAGAAAAGTTTATGACACAGCGAGAAATAAAACAAAATAAATTCCGCGTATTTCTGCGTAAATTTCCGCGTTATTCAGCGACGAGGACGCTGTTAGCGATTGCTTGTTTTATGTTGCTTAGCTCTTGTCTTTTGTCTTTTTTTGCGGCACCGATATTTGCCGCGCAATTTAATTTTAATTCCCAAACCCAGGAGATCGGCTTTGGCCAAGAGCTTAAAGCAGATATGTTATTAAACACCGAGAATGAGGAGATTAACGCTGTTGAAGGCAGAATTATCTTCCCCGATGATTTGTTGGAGTTAAAAGATATACGGGATGGAAACTCTATCATAAATTTTTGGGTTGAAAAACCGTATCGCGATTCAGCCGGCAGTATTATTTTTTCCGGCATTACCCCGGGCGGATTTAACGGCGAAAGCGGTTTAATTTTAGCTTTAACTTTTCAGGCTAAAAAAGGCGGAGAAGGAAAGATTGAATTATTAGAAACAAGAGCTTTAAAAAATGATGGATCCGGCAGTCCGGCAAACGTTTCCATTCAATCTCTGAATTTTAGAGTCAAGGGAGAATCTTTGCCGTTGGCAGAGACCATTATTGTAAAAGTTCGTGATTATGAGCCGCCGGAATCTTTTATTCCGGAAGTGGCCAGGGATGAGTCAATGTTTGATAATAAATGGTTTTTGGTTTTTGCCACCCA
>CAZOGP010000089.1:0-2658 GCA_964579775.1 uncultured Candidatus Saccharibacteria bacterium
TTTTTTCAGCAAAGCCACGGTCTGGTTATCGTCAAACCGGCTTAAGCGCCTGACGTCTTCGGTAATCACCGGCTGATTCCGCTTAATGAACATCTCGTTCAGCTCTTTGTCTTCGGGAAAACTTTTTTGCGCGCCAATTTTAAAGCCATTATTATACTGCGCCGCAAAACTGCCGGCCTTTTCATCATAAATCAGAAGGCCAATGGCTTTGGCATGAAAGGCGCCGGCCAAAGTCTGGGAAATAAATTCGTAGATTTTTTCCGCCTCCAAGGTAGTCCTTAATTTATCAGAAAGCGAGGCGATAACTTCCGCGCTATCGTAAAGCGAAGAGAAAAAATATTTATTGGCCAGGCGGTAAAAATAATTTTTGATGGGCGTAAAAACATATATTGCGCCGATTAAAATCAGCGGGTCGGCCCAGACCGAATAACCATAAAACCAGCTTTCAGCCGCGTATTTCACGGCCACAGCTATCAACATAATTACCGACAGCGACGCCAAATAAACCGAATAGCGCCGCATCACTAATCTAATATCCATCAGGTGATGGACAATAATTGCGTAAGAAACAATTACTGTGAAAATTAATCCGGAAAAATATGCGAGCGGATAAATGCCGATGCCGTAAGCCGGCAGATAAGCCAACGGACCAATCGCGAAAAGCATTAAAAAACCAAAAATGATGTATTTAAATTGCTGTTTTAAATATAAGGAGGTTATTGTTCCATAATATTTAAAAATCATGACAAACCAAATGATTACATAGCTGGTAAAATATAACAGAAATAAATGGTGAAATAACTGCGCTTTAGTGTGGACCCCCCACCGATACACGAAAAGGTCGTCTACAAAATATTTTGTCGGGATGACAAACAAAAATAAAATGGTCAACAAATAACCAAGATATAATAACCAGTCATTCTTTTTTTTGGTATAAGCCAGGCCGAATTGATACATGAATACCGGAATGAAAGCTACGCTGAAATAAATAAATCTATCCCAAAAGATGGCTAACTCCCTATTGTCCCTGTTGGCAAACATCATAAAGGTACCAAAAAGCCAAGCCGAGATAACTAAGGCGTGCAGGAAAAAAGTAAAATTTATTTTGACTTTACGATTTTTGGCATAAACCAAAACTCCCAAAGAAAAGACAAAAACGGAACTAATTAGTGGCAAAACTTGGACAAAACTCATATATAAAAGTAAAACATTAATATTAACATTATACTATGTTTTATAAAATAAAAAAAGCCGGTCGCCTGATAAATCAGACGCCGGCGTGTTTTGATAATCTCACCTCATGACAGGAATGAGGCAAACCCTCTGGCTTTTTGCCAGATAAGTCCCCACAAATTTCCTCCGGTTGCTTCCTGCTCTTGGCGTTGAGGCAGGGGTGAAAGGAAGAACCCCAGCTCTTCCGCAGCCTCATAAGTCGGCCACAACAATTTCATGTCAACCGGCCCGACTTCGTTATGCGTCCAGCCCTTGTAAGCATGAACCATGGTGCCGGCATGGCAAGCGTAGGTTTCTCCCGGCCACAGTCTCATATTGAAAGACTGGGTTGATTTTTCGGGATCGAAAGCGAGTAAGCCGCCTTCGTAGAAACGAACGTCTAGCCGAGCCTTCTTCGCCCGCTCACTAACTGGGTTCGGCACGGAAAAATTCAGAACTACCGCTCCCTTGGGTATGTTTTTTAACAACTCCATCCCTGCGGGAATGGCTTTACCCGTAACCCAGAGCGGACAATTCTTGCCGTCCTCAAGCGTAAGGGAATTAACCAGGAATTTTCCATACCCACCGGTTGCCTCTGTCTCTTCCAGAATTTCGTTAAACCGCCCTTCACTTTCCGTGAAAAGTTTCACGGTGATACCGCGAGAGGCGAGGTCAAGAGCGACGGCGCGGCCGATTTTAGAAGTCGCGCCAGTCATGAAAACGGGAGATAAATTGAGCTGAAGAATTCGCTTGATGACAGTCGCAGCCGTAAGAGTATCCCCGTGAACGATGGGCACTTTCAACCTTCCGCCCAACTTTTCCACGACTCTTTTACCACCGCGAGTCAACCATTCCGCTTTCGTCAGAGCACCCAGGCCGATGACATCGGCGCCTGCTTGCTCTTTTAAAACCGCCTGGAAGATTTTTTGCCTGATCTTTTCCCGATGGCCATTAATGAAAAAGTGCCAGCCGAAACTTCGGATCAGAACAATTTTGCCTTCCAAGCCATTGAATTTGAAAGTATCCACCACGTCGTGACTCTTCTTCCCGAAAAGGTAGAAAACGGATGCGGCAAAGTACACGGGATACAGCCAAATCCAGCGCCACGCATGCTCTGGATGACGATGGAGATCTTTATTCCACCACAACATCCAGTTCCAGGTTTCCACCCAATGCGCTATAAACACAAACCTCTTCTTTTCCATCTCCATCACCTCCCTCTTATATAATTTACCATCAAACCACGAAGGTTCCCGATGGCTCCCGCAAGATTTCCGATGGCCCCAGCCAAGAAAACCCCCAAAATAGCCACAAAGGCCGCAGCGCACTTAACAACAAATCCAATCTTCTTAAACATGGCATTTTCCTCCTTCCGAAAAAAATGTATTCTTTATTTTTTTAAGTAACTTCCCGCTGACAACCTAAACAAAAATGGCTAGGCGACCG
>CAZOGP010000090.1:0-2636 GCA_964579775.1 uncultured Candidatus Saccharibacteria bacterium
ATCCCGGGCTTGACTAAGCCTGCCCCGTACTTGATACGGGGGGATCCAGGCCCTGAAACAAGTTCAGGGCGACAAAAAACCTGGATTCCCGCCCTTTCTGCATCAGGATCTGCGACTTTCGCGGGAATGACAGAAGAGATAAATATTAAAAGTAGTTATTAGTGCCGGTATTTTAAGGCATTGATGAGGGTGGTTTCGTCGGCGTACTCTAAATCGCTGCCCGTGGACAGGCCGCGGTTGAGCTTGGTAATCGCGGCATTAGAGGGTTTCAGTAATTTTTCCAGATACAAAGAGGTTGTGTCGCCTTCGGTCGTTGGGTTTAATGCCAGAATAATTTCCGGCTGAATTTTTTGCGTGAGCATTTGTTTGACGCGCGTGACCAATTCTTTGACGCGTAGTTTATCCGGGGTTAAGCCGTCAATCGGCGAAATTAGTCCGCCGAGTACGTGGTAGACCCCGCCAAACTGGCGCGTGCGCTCAATGGGGATGATGTCCAGAATATCTTCCACCACGCAGATAAGGTTTTGCTGTCGGCTCTTGTTGGCGCAAATAGCGCAAAGCTCCGAGTCGCTGGTTAAATTAAAACAGCGCGGGCAATGTTTTATCTTGGTCGGCAGGTCTTTGATGGCGCCAGATAACGCGTTCAGATCCTCGGCTGGTCGGCTTAACAGATAAAAAGCCAGGCGGGTAGCGGAGCGTTGGCCGAGACCGGGAAGCTTAGACAGATGGTCTATTAATGTTTTTAGCGAAGTGGGGAGCATGATAGATTCTCGGGTTTTAAAAATTATCAATTATCAATACTCAATTATCAATGAATTATCAATAATCAATCATCAGTTCAATTGGAAATTTGAAAATTGGAGATTGATTGAAAATTGATCATTGAAAATTGAAAATTAAATCGATAGATTCCTCGCGGAGTTTATACTGAGCGAAGCGAATGTGCTCGGAATGACAGGCGAGGCTATTCGTTAAAATGTTTTTCCAGATTCTTGAAGCTCGCCTGGGTCTCATTAAAATAAAGCTCGGCGCGGCCGATGGGGCCGTTGCGGTGTTTAGCAATGACGATATCGGCGATATTGGGGCGGGAAGAATTTTTTTTAGTTTTATCTTCGCGGTAGATGAATAATACCACATCCGCGTCTTGTTCAATGGAGCCGGATTCGCGCAAATCAGCCAGGCGCGGCATCTGGTCGGGCCGCCCCTCAACCGCGCGGGACAACTGGGAAAGCGCCAGCACCGGGCATTCCAGCTCCCGGGCCAGTCCTTTCAAAGCGCGGGAAATTTCCGTGACTTGCTGGACAATATTGTCATTGTTGGTGCGGGGCTGGATAAGCTGGAGATAGTCCACCACGATGAGGCCCAGGCCGCCCTGCTCGGTTTGCAGGCGCCTCCCCATCGTGCGCATTTGCAAGACCGAAGGGGAAGGAGCGTCGTCAATAAAAATTGGCGCTTCAGCCAAAACAGCCATGGCTTCCTGGATGCGCAGAAGGTCGTTGTCCAGGCCGTCCATGGAGAGCCGGCCCGTGCGCAGTTTCCAGAGGTCAACGCCGGCCTGGGCCGCCAGCAGTCGGTCAACCACGTCGTGCTTGGACATCTCCAAAGAAAACACCCCCACCGGCACTTTTTGTTTAATGGCGATATGGCGGACGATATCCATGGCTAGGGCGGTTTTGCCAAGAGATGGCCGGGCGGCGAGAATCACCAGGTCCGATTTTTGCAGACCGGAAAGATAATTATCCAGGTCGTAGAACCCCGTGGGCACGCCACGGAACGCGCCGTCGCCCTTGTGCAACTTATCAATTCTTTCGAAGGCTTCTTCCAGGGCGTTTTTGACCGGCATGAATTCCTGGGCCAGGCTTTTTTGCGAAATACGGAAAATGCTCTGTTCGGCTTCATCCAAAATGGTTTCCAGGTCCCCCTCTTCGTTAAAGCCCAGTTGCGTGATCTGGTCGGCCGCTTCGATCAGGTCTCGCAGGACTTTTTTATGGTTCACTATTTTGGCGTAATAAAGAACGTGCGCGGCGGTCGGCACGCGGTTGACGAGCTCGGTCAAATAAGCCGGTCCGCCAATCTCTTCCAGCTTCCCCAGGTCTCCCAGGCGTCCGGTCAGGCTCAAAACGTCGATGGGCTCGCTTTTTTCGTAGAGCTCCAGCATCACTTCGAAAATGATGTTATGGATCTGCCGGTAAAAATCGCCGCTCCGCAGAATGTCCGCCACGCGAACGATCGTATCTTTGCCCAGCATTAAAGAGCCTAGTACTGATTGCTCGGCTTCAATGTTCTGGGGCGGCACGCGGTCGGCTTGAGATTTGGAGGAAGGCATAGAATAAAGAAATTTATCATTCCGACCCCGCCGTGGCGGGGGAGGAATCTCGCGGGAGCGTAGCGACCCGCGCAACAATCTCGCACGCGAGAGATCCTTCGCTTTGCTCAGGATGACAATTTGTGCGTTATTTTAGTATATCAAAGTATTAAGACTTGGCAAGACGCGATTTTGGGCGAAAATGGGGACTGGACGGGGAAAAGAAGTTAATATAATTAAGCTTGACCGCGATTATTTTTTATGTTAAGATAAATAAGTCCTTTGCAAGCGGCCCTTTATGATTTTAAGAATAATCTATTAAACTTGAATT
>CAZOGP010000091.1:0-2577 GCA_964579775.1 uncultured Candidatus Saccharibacteria bacterium
CGGGTTGTTTTCAAATCACCAAAGCAGAAGTATAATTCGGTTAAAAATGTCGGTCTGAAAAAAATTTAAGGCGTCTAGTTGGGTTTAGACGCCTTTTTTGTGGGCTGTGCTTTGGCGACATCATAGAGAGACTCCTTTCTTTAAGTTCCCGTCCTTGTTTTCGTTCATCGCAAGAATCGCTTCTACCAAAAGTTCTTTAATTTCCAAAAGGACTTCTACAAATTCCCTGGCGGTGATTTTTCCCGCCTGATAACTTTTGGCATCCCCAGCGCATTCTTTTGCCAGCCCTAAGATCTTTTGAGCTACCTTCATTTAGCTCACCCCCCTTCCTAGTTGTTAAGGTTTCCGGTTTTTTGACTATTTCTCCCACTTATACGCCACTTTGGCGTTGACCTTAAATTCGGCGATTTTGCCGTCTTTAACCTCGGCGGTCTGGTTGAGCACGTGCACGCCGGTCACGTTCTTGCCGGCCGCCGCTTCATGGGCCACAATATTTTGCAAGGCATCTTCAAAGCTTTTGGCTGAAGTGCCGATAAGTTCACGGATCTTAACGATGGTCATACTTTTATTTTATGAATTAATTTAATTTTTTATTCCGCACATGCAAAACAAAAAAGTGTCATTCCGAGGCCATGGGCCGAGAAATCTCGCAGCTTGTCTGCGCGCCCATTCGGGCGAGATCCCTCGTTTCGCTCGGGATGACTCTGTTGAGTCATTTTTTAAATCTTTTAACTCTGATCAACCCTCCATACGGAATTATCTCTATCCCCTTCTTCTCCAGCTCGTCCAAAAACAAATTCATGCCCAGGCTATCCGAAGCGATGTGCGGAGCGATAACCGTATTCAAATGCGCTTCTTCCGCGTTCTTGCGGTGTTCTTCAGATAGATGCATCGCCACGACCGTGCCAATGCCAACATTCGCCATTTCGCGGTACATGGTTTTGGCGCCTTCCGTGCCGCCGGTAATTTCCGTCAAGACAATCCTGCCCGCGCGCCGATCTTCGCTTCCCGAGTATATTTTCACGGGCGCGCCGCGGCGAGCGCTCTCTTTGTATTCTTCCACCCCGGCGATCAGCTCAACGAGCTCACCGACGTATTCGGGCTGTTTTTTATCAATCGTCTTTTTCAAAAAATCTGCCACCAGATTGTCGCACATCGTATGCGTGTTCATTAAATTGATGCCCGCGAGTCTAGCCGCGTCAATAGTTTTGTGGGAGTTGCTGGCGTGCACCCCGCGGCCGACTTCCGAAATTCTCACGTGCATCAGCGACTCGGCGATATTGATGGGCACGCCATAGAGCGCCAAAACCTCCGCCTGTAAATGCATCACCTCTTCCAGTCCCATCAAGCCCTTGCCCAGCGGATGATGATTAATGACCGTGTCCGCGCCCAAACTTTTAGCCAGCAGGATGTCGCCGGAACAAACATCAATACTAGCCATAGCTTTTTTAACCGGCTTACTGTTATCATGCCAAACGCCCGAATCCAGATACGGATTGGTTAATCGCTCTTTATCAAAATCCGCCTGCTTTTTGGCTGGCAGACTGTCGTATTTTTTCTTTTGCCGCGCCAAGTATTTGGCCACCGCCGCCTCCCCTCTCAAGTCAGCGGCCGTGCCCATTTTTATGGCGAGTTGTAAAATTTGTTGTTGGGTCATAAGACTATATCGTCATCCCGAGGCCATTAGCCGAGGGATCTCCGACTTTATGTCGGCCCGCATTCGCGGGAGATCCCTCGCTGTGCTCGGAATGACACATTTTTTTATGTCAGTTTCTCCTCCAAAAACTTTTTTAATTCTGATATTTTTATTCTCTCCTGTTTCATCGTATCCCTGTCCCGCACCGTGACGTCCCCTTTTTCCAAGCTGTCAAAATCCACAGTGATGCAAAACGGCGTGCCGATCTCGTCCTGCGAGTAATACCGTTTGCCGATATTGCCCCGGTCATCCCAGGCGCAGTTAAAATCTTTTTTAAGTTCCTCATAGATCTCGCGCGCCTTAGCCACCAGTTTTTCTTTATTGGCCAATAACGGAAAAACCGCCACTTTATACGGCGCGACGTTAGGATCCAATTTTAGCACCACGCGCTTGGCGCCATCTTTTATTGTTTCTTCCTGATATGCATTTGCCAGCAGCGCCAGCATGGTGCGCTCAATGCCGAAAGTCGGCTCAATGACATGGGGCAAAAAACGCTGCTTGGTCGTCTCGTCAAAATATTCCAAATTCTGGCCGGAAGCTTTCTGATGAGCGGCTAAATCATAGTCTGTGCGATACGCTATCGCCCAAAGCTCATCCTGGCCGAACGGGAATTGATACTCAATATCAATAGTCCGCTGAGAATAGAACGCGCGTTCCTTGGCGGGAATTTCGTGGTTAAAGAACTTATCCCGCGGCAGACCGATCAGGTCGGCAAACCCATAGATATACGACAGCCACTTCTCAAAGATCTGGTTCCAATTGGCGGTAGGCGCGATGAAATATTCCACCTCGGCTAGGTCAAATTCCAGGACGCGGAAAATAAAATTACCGGTGGTCACTTCATTGCGGAACGCCTTGCCGACTTGGCCGATACCAAAAGG
>CAZOGP010000092.1:0-2486 GCA_964579775.1 uncultured Candidatus Saccharibacteria bacterium
CCTCAACATTTTCCGTAGACACCAATAATTTTCCGACAAACATTACTCCGGGCACTCCTGTATACGCCACAAGCACGACATCTGTTACTACTAACACCGCAGGCGGCTGGTATGTTGAACTTTACGGAGTAAACAGAGCAACAGACAACACAACAATGGATTTGGATACTGATGCTTCAGTTGGCATCACTGACAAGACAGAATGGATTCCCGGCAGTGCCACCACTAGCGCCGGAAACGCAGCTAGTATAACCAGCGGAGACGATGTTTTGACTTTCAGGGCGATGTCTGCAAGCGGAACCCAAAGGTTCTTAGCCACAACTTGGTGGGGCACGGCTGACGGTTGGCCGGGCGTGGCTACAACTTTGTGGGCTGGTTTTGCCAGCACCACGGCAGTTAATAAAAAAATCGGGCAGATTAGTTCCGGGGATTATAATTCAAGCGCGGCTATAAACACCATTCAATATTATCTTGATGTGCCAGCTGGCCAGCAAACAGGCGCTTACAGCGGCGATGTGATATACACATTAGTTACTCCTTAGCAAAATATATGAAGTATGGTTGCTTTTTTGCGGGGTTACTGGCGTTATCGCTTGTCGGATTGGGAGCGAATTTTGCTTATGCCGGAGTGGGTCTTAGCATCCAGCCAAACAAAATTTCTCACACTATTGAACCCGGGGATTCGGTCTCCGGTATAATTTCTCTTAAAAACGCCAGCGATTCAGATGTAAAAGTGGAGACGGAAGTACAGGATTTTATTCCCACGCCCGGAACCGGAGATTTTCATTTTGTTAAAAGAGCAGAAGGAGTTACTTCGGTAAGGGATTGGGTTACGATTAAAAGCCCGGCTGATTTTATTTTTAAAAAGGGCGAGAGTAAAGAGATAGCTTACACCATCAAAGCGCCGAAAAACGCCGAACCGGGCAGCCATTTTGGCATTGCCTTTTTTATGGCTTCAAAAATAGGCGATACCGGCCAGCTAAAAGTCGGGACAAGGGTTGGCATGGTGATTTACATCACTGTTCCGGGAAATTTTTTGCAAAAAGGGAAAATTCTGGATTTTACCACTTCTAAATTCATCCAAAAAGGGCCGGTTAGTTTTAAAATCAAGTTTGAAAACACCGGCACGGTTCATTTTGAACCAAAGGGCGCGATAAAAATCACCAATATTTTCGGCGAGGAAGTGGCCAATGTGCCGGTTTCCGGCGCGCTTGTGCTTCCAACAGGCGTTAAGGATTGGACAGTCAATTGGCCGGTTAATTTTCTTCTCGGCCGCTACAAGGCGGAAATCAATTTGAAAGACGGCGAGGGCAATGTTTTAACTGCAGACAGTGTTGCTTTTTACGCTTTTCCACTCTGGTATATTCTTGGATTTATTGCCGCGATTATTGTTCTGTTTTTCGGCTTGAAATTTTTGAGAAGTAGGTTCTCGTTCACCATCGCGAAAAAGCAATAAACACTAATGATGAATGTGTTTAATAATCGACAAAAAATACTAATAAATATTTTGGCGGTTTTTGTTGTTTTATTTTTACCCCTAAGCGCCTTAAGCGAAAGCAGCACGCTTACAATTACAGTAACTCAGCCGCCCACTGCGCCTTCTTGCGGAGACGGTTCCTGTAATGGTTCTGAAACTTGCTCCACTTGTCCGGCAGATTGCGGAAGTTGCGGCGGTGGCGGCGGAGGGGGAGGTGGCTACTATGCCGCGCCGGTTACGAGCGCGGTTTTTTCCGGACGGGCGTATCCTAAAAGCGGTGTAACACTTCTTAAAGACGCCCAGATTAGCGCAACCACTATTGTCGGCGCTGACGCGAATTTTCAAATAAGCATTTCGGGACTTGCTGGCGGAAATTATATTTTCGGCGTTTATTCCGAAGACAATAAAGGGATTCGGTCTTCGCTTTTGACTTTTCCGATAAGCGTTATTTCCGGCGCCACTACTAATGTGAGCGGTATTTTTATCAGTCCGACTATTAGCGTTGATAAAAGCGAAGTGAAGCGCGGCGACAATATCGCGATTTTTGGACAAAGCGCGCCCCAAGCCGATATAATAATTTCTGTAAATTCCGAGGAAGAATTTTTTGGCAAAACAATCTCTGATAAAGATGGCATTTATCTTTATAATTTTGATTCCAGTTTCGTTGACTATGGCACTCACTACGCAAAATCAAAAGCATCCATTGGCAACCAAGCGGTGAGCAGCTTCAGTAATGTAATCAGTTTTAAGGTCGGCACCAAAAATATTGCGGCCGAATTGCCTAAGATTATCACGAAAGGCGATCTGAACAATGATAGGCGAGTTAACCTCGTTGATTTTTCCATCGCCGCGTATTGGTACAAGCGGTCATCGCCTCCTACTTCAGTTGATTTGAATGGCGACGGTAAAGTAGATTTAATTGACTTTTCAATAATGGCATACTACTGGACTGGCTAAATTATGAAACGATTTCTACATAAAATTTTATTGGCGTTATTATTGGGACTGA
>CAZOGP010000093.1:0-2436 GCA_964579775.1 uncultured Candidatus Saccharibacteria bacterium
TTTTATGCACTTCGCGCAGCTGCTTATCGGTGATGTGCGTATAGATCTGGGTCGTGGTGATGGAGGAATGGCCCAGCATCGCCTGCACCGAACGGATATCCGCGCCGCTCATTAAAAGGTCCGTGGCAAAAGAATGACGGAGAGTATGCGGCGTGACGCGGCGGGTGATGCCAGCTTTGATGGCATACTGCTTGATTATCCGTTGCACGGAACGGGGTGTCAAGCGCAGCTCCGCCAGGCGAACCCTCTGCGCTTTGCCGGTTTTAGCTTGGATCGCGTCTATCTTACCAGCTGAACTCTTTCCCTTAACCACACGCACAAATAGGGCCGGCTCAATGTCCTTTCTCTTGGCCAAATAAGTTTTGAGCGCCGCTTTGGCGGTGTCAGAAATAAAAACCACCCTAATCTTCTCGCCTTTGCCGCGCACGGAAAACTCGCCCTTATCCAAGTTAAAACTATCACGGTTCAAACGGCAAAGTTCCGAAACCCGCAAACCCGTGGAAAAAAGCAGCTCCAAGATGCTCCGGTCGCGCAAGGAACGGAGCGAATCATTGTCCGGCGCGCGCAAGAGCCGCGCCAATTCGTCACCTTCCAAAAATTCCACTTCGCGCGGCGATTGTTTGGCGAGTTCTATTTTGTCCGCGGCCATAGATTTAATGTCGCGCTTGGCCAGATATTTTAAAAAATTGCGCAAAGCGATAATATGATAATTCTGGGTGATTTTTTTTAATGACTTTCCTTTGTCCTCCAAGCGATTCAAAAAAAGCCGGTAATCCCGCACCAAGTCCGCTGTTATTTGCCCCGGTTTATCAATTTTCGCCCACCCTAAAAACCGCCGTAAATAATGGCCGTAATTCTCCACGGTCTTTTTTGACCGGCCTTTCTCCACTTCTAGATGAGAAAGGTAGTCTTTGATTAAAGATTGAATGTCCATATAAATACAAAACATAACTCACCTCATTCGGGCCTGAAGGCTCTCAGAGCCTGAACGGCCTAACCCTCTCTTTAATGAAAGAGAGGGAATCCCTCCTCTTTTTCTAAAGAGGAGGTTGGGAGGAGTTGAATTTATCTTTTCCCCCTCTTCAAGAGTGGGCAGGGGGAGTTAAATTCCGACTTATCTCCAATAAAACTCCGTCCGTATTCTTTAACACATCATTGTCCCAAAATCTGATAATTTTTATATTGTGCTCATTTAAATATTCTGTTCTTCTCCCATCATAAAGTGCCTGCGTGCCTTGCGCGTGCTGACCGCCGTCCAACTCTATGGCTAATTTTACAGCTGGACAATAAAAATCAAGAATATATGACGCGATGCCGTATTGACGGAAAAATTTGAACCCTAACAACTGTCTATTCCGCAATCTTGACCAAAGTTTTCGCTCGGCGTCAGTTGACGCTTTTCTTAAATTACGTCGGCGTGATTTAGTGGAAAGTTTATTAAAAACAAATTTTTGGTTCATTTTCTAACTCCCCCTAACCCCCTCTTAATCTAAGAGGGGGGCTCCTCCCCTTAATTTAAGGGGAGGTTGGGAGGGGTTATAATTTTTATTCATACCGCACATCGCCCTCTCTTTTCATCCCTTCGGGAGATCACCCGCAGGGTGAAAAAAAGAGATGGAAACAATATTAGACCTTATGCTTATTTTACGACATAATCTTCTTATTGACAAATCGCCGCCAGGTGCTAAATTATCCTAACAGATAAAAATGACGGTTTTTTAACAATCGACCAAAGCAAATATAGCGAAATAAGAAGGCAAGATATGAATTTCAGACAAGTTATTGAAGAAACGGAAAAAACTTTAATCGGCAAGAAAGGAACCAGCGCCTTTTTACTCAACATGGCAGTTGAAGAAATCAGGGAGCAAACAAACAAAGTCTACAAACCCGGCTGGGAAATTGCGGACTTTGATAAATCCAAAATTTCCAACTTCTACATTAACTTCCGGGCCTGCCTCCAGTTCATCGGGATGAGGCTCATGGATGGGAACGAAAAACGCGATAAAGAGATTTTCGATGACTTAACCGAAGTCCTGGCAACACTACGCGAAGTCATTATCCAGAATTTACACATTGAGTTACCCGAAGCCAGGGTCGTCTCTATGACTACCGAAATGGTTGAGGACGGATTTCTCGAATATTGCCGGGACGAAAACAATGTACTTTGCGTGAGACCCAATGAAACCACTATAATATCCGGATTAAAATCATCAAAACACCGGACGGACCGGCGCCGGAAGAATTCCGGCAGAAAGAAGTGGGACTCATACTGCCGGCCCGCCGGTTATTAAAGACGGGGCTAATGGAAGGATGCGACGAACATTACCGTGTCCCCAAAATGGGATTGATTGAAGCGTTGCGCTATGTTTCCCCGGAAGCGGCCGATTGCCTCGCGAACCTCTTCCAAGAAGATAAATCCCTCCTCTTCCGTATAGA
>CAZOGP010000094.1:0-2392 GCA_964579775.1 uncultured Candidatus Saccharibacteria bacterium
TTAGGGATAACATCAAGCCCTTTCAAACACCCGTTAGGGTGAAAAGATACGGAATGATAAAAAATGATAAGGAGGAATGAGAGATGAAGAAGGTTATGGATATAGCGTTGTTCTGCATGTATTTCTTGTTTGCCCGTCTGGTTCGCTTCTTGTTGAAGGTGTTTGACAAGAAGGGGCCGCTGGACATGGCGATGATTTCCAATTATCGCGATCAGGTGGATGTTCGGAAGTTCGGGTTCCGGAGCGCCAAGAGCCTGCCTGATGTCCTTTCCTGGACGCGGTATGTTTGGGAAGGAAAATATAAGGCCCGTCTTTTCATGATAGGGTCATTAACGGAAGATATTGGTGGCGACGATGCCACACTTGAAACCATTGAGAAGGCCAGCGAGCAATTCAGAAAGGCAGTCAAAATCGCATACGATCTGGGAGCAAGATTTTTTCTTTACGCCGCGGCCAACAAACGCCTTCCTATCTGGAAGGAACTCAAGCTGAAATATCCTGACGCAACTTTTACGCTGGGGGATAATTTTACCGGAGATCTTCTCGCCGAACAGGTTATGGACGCTTTTCGGCGTACCGGCCTTATTCCCGGTAAATCACGGGTGCTGGTAATCGCGCCATACGGGTTTTTGGGAAACGTGGCGTTCAGGTCCGCGGTAAATTTGGGAGCCACGGTTATCGGCCTTGGCAATCCCGCAAGAATGGATCTTTTGGAAAGACTTCGCAGGGATTATGGAGTCGAAATTTGTACCTCTTTTGAGGAGGCCGGTAAAGTTGATATGGCGGTGGCTTGCAATAGCTCCGCTAGAAGCAGATTGACGCCGGAAAGAGTTGAGCTTCTCCGTAGACCAGGAAAGCGGCTTGTTGTTATCGACCCGAATGAGCCTGCCTGCATGCCGCCGGAACTTTTTGAAGTTTCCAAGGGCAAGGTTATTCGGCTGGATGCCGGTAATGGCTATAGTTCCGCGTTAGTTCATACCCTCCAACCGTTGACCACTTGGCTTTTGCGCCTGGCCAAGGGTATTACGTGGGGGTGCTTCTGCGAAACGTTCATCATTGGAGCAAACCCGGAACTAAGGGCGATGGATTGGTTGAAGGTCAACAAAGGAAATATGGCCATCATGCGGAAATATCTCGGGAGTGGTAAGGGGAAGTTCGCTCTGCCACAACCCACCTGCTTCAATAAGCCGGTCATTGATTTTGGTTTGGCCGAAAAAAGCAAGTGGAAAATGGCGCGGGAGGAATTTCGCGGTTTCCGGCTGATTGAGGGGACAAAAACCCTCATGCTGTAAACGCGACTCATGTGTTAATAAGCGAGGCGGCAGAGTTCATCTCCGGATGGACGAAGCCGCCCTTTTCTTTTTGTCCGGCAAGAAATGTGGTATAATATTTTTAAGTGAATTAAGAAGTAAAGATAGCAGCTATGGTCGCTTTTGATTTGTCATTATCCAATATTTATCCTTTATTAAGCATGGCCTTTATTCTGGGGCTGGGTATTTTAGTATTTTTTAAAAACTTCAAAGCGTTCATCAATCGGTTATTTTTTATGGTAACAATCGTGTTCGGCATCTGGCAGTTTGGTACCTTTATGATGTTTATCAGCCTCAATGACGAGTTGATAACTTTTTGGGACAGATTCATTTATCTGGGCGTAGTATTCATGCCGGCCTTTCAATACCACTTCAGCCTTTTAGTCACGCATTCAAACAAGACCAGAAAGATAATGCTCTATGCCGCTTATGTTTTATCGGTCTTTTTTTTATTTTTCAGCCGAAGCGATTATTTTGTTTCCGGAGTTTATCATTATAAGTGGGGCGTTCACACCATTGCCCAGATTGGCCATCACTTTTTTCTGGCTTTTTTCTTTTTTTATATTTTTGCCCTACTTTATAATTTTTATCGTCATTTCCGCGACTTTGATTTGCAGAGCGAAAAATATAGAATGGTTTATTTTACCATTTCTTTTGCGATTTTGAATTTAGTTGGCGGTCTGGGATATTTACCGGCCTATAAGGTTGGAGTTTATCCAATTTCTTTGTTGGCGCCTTTGGTTTTTTCCATTTTAATTGCTTACGCTATTATCGTGCACCGCCTCATGGACATTAAATTAGTGATGCGGCGCTATTCGGTTTATCTGGCGTCGCTGTCGCTGATTTTAATTTTAGCCGTGGCCGTAAAATACGCGGCTGAAAGCTGGTTTTATGGTTATTCGGTCTGGGCCGACCCGCTGATTTTAATCGGCGCAATATATGTTTTTACGCCCATCAAAAATTATTTTTACCGCTTAGCCAATAAATATTTTTTCTCTTCGCTTTACGATAGCGCGGAAGTTATCGTTTCGCTTTCGGATAAATTAAGGACCACGTTGGAGGCGGAAAAAATCTATGAATTT
>CAZOGP010000095.1:0-2369 GCA_964579775.1 uncultured Candidatus Saccharibacteria bacterium
CCGAATTTTGAACCAACGGCTTTTTGTAGATTTCAAAAAGCCGTGGAATTACCTTGCCGAAATGCCCGCCGAAGCGAGGGGCGAAGCCCCGAGCGAGGCAAATTCCGCTGTAAATAAACTTTGGTGGACCCGAGCGGATTCGAACCGCTGACCTTCGCATTGCAAATGCGACGTTCTAACCAGCTGAACTACGGGCCCTTCATATTTTATCGGCACGCCACAGACCATCAAAAAATTTTCAATCTTCCCTTTACAATCCCTCGCTCTGCGGCTGTTCAGTCTGGTAAGGAGAATTCGGCGTAAAAATTCCTTTTACTCCGGACAGCAAACCCCCGCTCATCAAAAGAAACGCGCCGATTATTACAACTATGCCAATCAGTTTATAAAAAAGCCTGGTGCCGCCGTCATAACCCAAATGCGCTTCAGCCCATTCAATTCTGCCAATATTTTCCATAAGCCAGTCTGATTTCCAGATGATTACAAACCCTATACCGATTAATATAATTCCGACTAAGTATTTCATAAATTTATGATAACATTTTTAATCAGACTTATTTCTATCTGACATGGGGTAAGCGAGCTGCACCTGGATTCTGGCCTCACGAATGAGGAGCGCACGACCCTGCACCAGAGGCTTCGCCGATCGGTGCAGGGAAGGAGCACGCATTCGTGAGGAAAAGCGGCAACCTTGCAAAGGGTGAAATGGGCTCAAGACTTTGAGCACACGTAACCCGACGCAAGGATTGACGCGTGGTGGACGGTGTAGGACTCGAACCTCTGGCCTCTTCGGTGTAAACGAAGCGCTCCCCGGCCCGCTTCGCTCGCTGTATTTATTTCCAATTGGTGGGGACGAGAGGACTCGAACCTCTGGCCTCTTCGGTGTAAACGAAGCGCTCTAACCAACTGGGCTACGTCCCCCTAAAAAATTCTATTTAATTAAAACGATTACATGTCAATTTTATGCAAAGCGAACAGGGTGGGCTAACTCCCGCCATTCGGCGGGATCCTCGACCCCGCACAGCGGGGTCGGGACAACTGAACTAATCGTCCTTGGTGTCCCCAGGAAGAATCGAACTTCCATCTAGAGCTTAGAAGGCTCTCGTTCTATCCGTTGAACTATAGGGACATAAGGTAAATTAACAGGAGGCTTATTGCTTGCCCCGCCGGATGGCGGGGAGCTATAAGGGCAAATTTTCAATCCGAATTCGAATAGTAAATAATTCTAAACAAATGGTCAATCCTATTTCGCCCACCAGAAAATTATACCTTTTTCCTCCTCGTGCCATGAAAAGCTTTGTAAACATCCCGCAATTGCTGGTTGGTGATGTGGGTGTAAATTTGCGTGGTGGTAATGGAGGCATGGCCCAACATGGATTGGACTGACCGGATGTCAGCCCCATTCATTAATAAATCCGTGGCGTAAGAATGTCGCAATGTGTGCGGCGTAACCCTTTTAGTTATGCCCGCGGCTTTGGCATAGTATTGGACGATTCTCTGAATGGACCGTGGGGTCAGAGGTTTAAAATTCTCCGCCGATCTTTTCACGGCCCGGTCATGACGCAAAAACATCCAGGGCTCCTGATCATTCCGATTTTTTAAGTATTCACCCAGCCAGTGGCGCGAGGTGTGGGATAAAAAAACCACGCGCAATTTTCCGCCTTTGCCCCTGACCGTGAATTCTTCTTTTTCCAAATTTACGCTTTCTTTTTTTAAATTGGCCAATTCGGAAACCCGCAAGCCCGTGGAAAAAAGCATTTCCAAAATCGCTTTGTCCCTGGACTTCACCAAATTATGCTCTTCGGTTTTTAAAGGAGCTTCCAAAAACCTTTCCAAATCCGGGCCTTCCAAAAAATTCACCTGCCGCTCCTCCTGTTTGGCCAGCTCCACTTTTTCCGGCGCCAGGGTTTTCACATCCCGTTTGGCCAGGTATTTCAGAAAAGCGCGCAGGGCAATTAAATGATAATTCCGGGTGGAGGCTTTTAAGGCTTCCTTTTGCTGATTGACCAGCCGGTTCAAAAACAAGCGGTATTGTCTGACCTTTTCCGATGTTATCTCTTGCGGATCCTTCAAATTTCCCCACTTCACTAACCGTCTTAAATAAAAATCGTAGTTTTTCACGGTTAAAGGCGAGACATTTTTCTCAATCTCCAAATAAGTCAAAAAGTCATTTAAAAGTTTGGAAAGGGAATTAGCCATCGCGGATATTATACGACACTTTTATCAAAAAGCTAAATCATTGACATTTTTTTGATTATTTGCTAAGGTTTTCCATTAAAATCAAAAACTGATAAAATTTAAAACAGAAAGGAAACAATGAGATGGTTGCAAAACTAATTTTGTTGTAAAATAAGGATATAAAGTAATTAATT
>CAZOGP010000096.1:0-2352 GCA_964579775.1 uncultured Candidatus Saccharibacteria bacterium
TGTTTTTTTTCATAATCTAATTCTACAAGTGTTCGGATTCAAAAGGGAAATCGGGATCTAGGGTTCTTAGTACCTTTTTATATTCAAATTCCAATCATTCAACCGTTCCAAAAGAGGAGGTATCGCATGAAAAAGACAGTAAATGTGTATGTGATGCGGCACGGTCAGAAACAATCGGATGTGGACGGCGACCTGGCGGCCCTAAGCGAAACGGGTCGAAAACAAGTGATAGACAGCGCAGCCAAAAATCTGGTCGGGATCAAATTTGACGGCCTCTACTGCTCGCTCAAGTTCCGGGCACTGGAAACCGTCGTCTGCGCGGTGTCGGCTCTGCCCGAAAGAAACAACGGCTTGAGCGTCATCGCCAAGGAGGCCTTTGATTACAGCAGCTCCATAACCGATATCAAGCGGTACTTTAAACTGTCGGCTCGGGTCGCTGAACTGGCTAAAGAACGCGATCAACCAATCACGGTCGCGCTCTGGAGCGAGGTCGCGCCAGAGATGATCGGGCATTTCGCCAAAAAGATACACCACGGAATCGTCCATGCGGCCTGGGAGATGGTTGAAGAAAAGCCTCGCCAAACGGAATTCAATATTCTTATCGGCTGCCACAGCCCCGGCTCCGAACTCGTCACTCTGGACCTCGAGCATACAACCATGCTCCGCGAAGCGGACATCATGCAGTATGTGGTTAATCTCAACGGACCGGAAACCAAAATCGTTGCCTCCAGATACATTGACCGCGGCTTCTAACGCAGTCTCTCGCAAAACCGAGGGTAGGAAAATTTTCCTGCCCTTTTTTATTTCAAAATCCTTACTATCCCCCGCTCCGCATCCACCTCCACTAAATCCCCATTCCTCAAAACCTTGGTGGCAAATTTGGTGCCGATAATGCAGGGTTTTTTAAGTTCGCGGGCGACGATAGCCGCGTGACATAAAACGCCGCCCTCGTCGGTGACAAATGCTTTGGCATTCTTCATTATGGGTAAATAGCTATGATCGGTCATTATTGACACTACTATTTCGCCCTTTTTGAATTTTGGCATATCTTGCCGCTTTAAAATTAACCTTGCCTTGCCGATAATTTTACCAGAGTATGCGATTTGCCCCTTTAATTCTTTGACTTCCTTAAGTTTTTCCTCTTCAAATAAGTGCCTGGCCTTAATTTCCTTCTCCGCTGCTTTGCCGCTTAATAATTCGTATTTGTCAATCGGATATTGTCTTATGAAAAACAGCTTTTTTCTTTCCTGTAATTCTTTTTTGCTTGGCAACTCCGATTTTTTGATAACAAAATTTTCTAGCTCTTTAAAAAATAAACACCCTAACTCCTCGGGCGTATAAGCAGGTAAGATATTTTTTGACAGCCAATTCAAATATTTTGGGAGAAACTTCATTTCTCCGTCTTTATATACACTTTTCGATCTAAGTCTTATTTTTGTCACCCAATCAAAATACGGCTTTCTTTTCTCCTCGCTTAAAAGATGAACCAGATCCGGCGTATCAAAAGTCGTATAAACAATTCTAATCAACAACCTATAATATTTATAAAAATTTAAAATCGTGTCCAGCGAATAATTCCTTTCCGGCTGATTAATTAATTTTTCGTACTGCCTAATTAATTCTAAAAATTCCGCGTTTTCTTTTTCTAGATCAATTTTATTATTTTCCACTTTTTTCAAGAACGATCTATCAATTCTTTGTCGATCGCCGTTAATCTGTATATGATAAAATTGCCCGTCTTTAACGACCAGAATTATTTCTTTCAACGTAGCGCCGTAGTATTCTTTAATATCGGCGGTAAGAAACTCCTGCATAGCGCTTGATATGCCGACAACACTATACTCGCGCGGATGAATTTCATAAATTATTTTTTTTGATTCCATATAAGTTTCCTCTTGATTTTTATCTCCCCCGCCGCCGGGCGTAGAGCGCGCGCGAACGGCGCGTCACCGCCAGAACCGAAAGGACCGCAATATACGCGGCCACCACGTCGCTGGTCAGGCCGCTGGGTTTATCAAAAATAAATTGGCAAACAGCCAGCCCCGCTATTAGGGCCGTCCAGATAAGAACGAAGACCTCGCCCGGGTGGCGGCCCTGGTGCTTGTCGTGCCAGCGCTCAAATTCCTTGTCGCCCGCGTAAATGGCTAAAAGCGCGATATAAATAACCAATAACGTATCCATTTGCCGGTCATAGATACCGTTTCGGACAAAATTAAAAACAATCGCCGCAAAAACGACTAAACTCCAAAAGTTCAACAAATACCACCAAAACCGCGGATTTCTTATTAAAGCTTCAGTGAATTTTGACATATGTCGCAATTACTGAACGAAGCTCGAACCTTTTTCGAGCGA
>CAZOGP010000097.1:0-2288 GCA_964579775.1 uncultured Candidatus Saccharibacteria bacterium
TATGAGAGATTACCCCAGCTGTGAGATTCGTCAGCTGACGAATTCAAACGGCTGGAAAATGGATAGAAGATTAAAAATAAAATAGAAATAAAATAGAAAAGGAGGTAAGAGCGATGTTGGCGAGAATATGGAGATTTTTTGTAGCGATTTTTGATTGGCGAACCATGGCGCGGAAAATAACCGGCCAGCCGGTCGTTGACGCCGTTTTTGTAACTAACATGAGAGACGCGGTTGACCGGAAACGATATTTGGGCGGCTGGCATCCGTCAGAAGGGCATTTTAACGGCCCTCGATATTGGCTCAATGGTTTTATCGGCGGACGAACTCGCGCTCTCGATGTTGTTACCGAAGATTTAATGACTTCAAGTGGGCGTCGTAAGGCCCGGGAGCAGTTTGTGGCGGCTACGCGGTGGGCGCAGAAAAACGGCGCTAAAGTTATACTTTTGGCCGCAGCCACAAAACGGCTTTTTGAAAACAGCCGTGCCGCAGAGCTCATAAAGGAGTTTCCCGATTTGGTTTTTACCATCGGTGACAACGGAACAATGTTGTTGCTTAGGCAAGAAACCCTGCGAGCTTTAGAGATGGCTGGCTTTAAGCCCGGTTTTTGCCGAATTGCGGTTTTGGGTCCTTATGGGTTTCTTGGCGAAATGATGATTCGTGCTCTTTGTGTGGTGGGGTATGATGTGATAGGTGCCGGCCCTAATTCTGGCGGGCTTGCCAGGGTAGCCAAGGAGTTTGGCATCACTACCTGCAAAACTTTTTCCGAAATGGGGCGAGTTGACGCGGTGGTAACTTGCACACACAGCAAACACATTCGTCTCACCGCTGAAAATATTAAGTTAATTCGGCGGGAGGGTAAAAAACTTTTGGTAATTGATGTAGCGGAGCCATCGAATCTTCGTTACGAAGAATATCAAAAGTGTGAGGGTGTTGTAATTCGGCAAGATGCCGGCAATGCCTACGCGCCTGGATTAAAATATGTCCTTGGCGCGATTTCTTATCGGATGTTTCGTCTTACCAAAGGCGTAACATTCGGGTGTTTTGCTGAAGCGTTGTCTATCGCTACGGCCTTGAAACGCGGTGAGGACGCGAAAGTGGTTGACTGGTTAACCGTCAGCGACAGGAACATGGAATTGGTGGCTGAAATGTTTGCCAGGGATGGCTTCCGCATACCTTCTCCTCGTTGTTTCGGGAAGTCAGTCAGAAGTTTCGATCTCGAAATTAAGCAAGCCACTATTTCCGTCAGGTCAGCATGGAGGGTGGCCTGGGAGAAATTAGCCAGTTTTTTCTTCTAGTTCAACAGTAGTTCGTTTGATAAGAAGGGGAATTCCAAAAGGAATTCCCCTCTTTTATTTTCAAAAAAACCAAGAAGTGGTAAGATTATAACATGAGCAATATTGCGACCTATCTGCCGTTATTGAGCGCCGTGCTGGTTTTCTTTTTGGGTTTTTTTGTTTGGTCTAAAGGCCGAAAAGAAGGGGTGAATTTTACGTTCGCTCTTTTTGCCTTCGTCATTACTATTTGGATGTTTGGCACCTTTATGATGTTTTTGAATAAGAGCGATAAAGAAGTGGTTATTTTTTGGGATAAGATTGTTTATGTCGGCGTTGTTTTTATTCCAGTTATTATGCTGCATTTCGGGCTGGCGATGACCGGGGACAAATCCAAAAAAGGTAGAACGGCTTTAATTTTGGGCTATATGCTATCAACTTTCTTTTTGGCCCTGATCCCAACCAAGCTTTTTGTCAGCGACGCTTTTGTTTATCAGTGGGGGGCGCATACCAAGGCACAATTTTTTCATCATATCTTTTTAGTTTACTTCGCCATTTATTTGATTTCTTGGTTTATTATTGTTTGGCGGTATTTTAAAAGGGCTTCATCTTCCGTTGAGCGCGAAAGAATAAAATATTCCTTTTTGGCCTTTCTCATTCTGGCAATTTTCGGCTCTTTAGGCTATTTGCCGGCCTACGGCGTAAGCATTTATCCTTTTGCTTATCTTTCTGGTTTCTTCTTTGTGGTTGTTTTAGCCTATGCCATCGTTGTTCATCATCTCATGGATATAAAGTTGGCTTTGCGGCAGTCGTTTGTTTACGCGTTTTCAATCTTGGCAATTTTGGTGCCAGCGGGAATAGCCACATATTACGCAGAAAAGCTTTTCCAAGAGTATATAATTTTAGTAAGTTTAGTGATTTTGTTGGTTGCGGTATCGGTCTATCCGTCTATTAGAAACTGGTATTATCGCATCGCCAATAAGTATTTTTTCTCTTCGCTGTATGACGTCCGCGAAG
>CAZOGP010000098.1:0-2263 GCA_964579775.1 uncultured Candidatus Saccharibacteria bacterium
TACTTTATTAACTTGTCTTAATTATATCCCCCTATATAAATCTGTCAAGGGCCTCACAGAACAATAATTCTGCCATTCCCGCGAAGGTCATAGATCCTGACGCAGGAAGGACGGGAATCCAGGTTTTACGCCTCCCTTTCCGTAAGGGGAGGCTGGGAGGGATTTCTCCCTCTCTTTTTTAAAGAGAGGGCTGGGGTGAGTTAAATTTGAGCCCCGACATCCGACGTCTCAAATTTACGTCATTGCGAGGAGCGCCGCCTCCGCTTGAGCGGAGGCGGCGCGACGCAGCAATCCTGGAATTTTACCACGTCCACAGAATCGCCACACCAAATTATTTTTTTCGTAGCAAATAAAAAAGCCGAAGAATTGCTTCCCCGGCATAAAACCTTACTGTCCTATCGGCTCAGCCCTATTGTGGCCCTGCCTTCTTTCTTGTCCAGGCGAAAAAAACCGCACCGAATAATTCCTTGGATAACGGTCCCAAGGCGGTTTCAACGCCCAGCAAAACGCTCAAATCACTAACGGCCTTCGGCTCACCTTCTATTTCGATGATGATGCCGTTACCGCCATTCCCCGCCTTAACGCTGACCATGCTTTCTTCCTCCTCTCTCTTCAGCTATTATTTTCTCCATAAGAACTACGCTTTTGCGTTTGAATAAATCATGCTACCACGAGCTAAAATACCGGTCAAGGTAAATTATTATTCTGATGTTCTTGAGAACATCAGAATAAACATTCTAGCTAAAATAAAAACAGCCCTGATGTGATATCGGGACTGTTTTTTGTACGCTGTCTCTTCCCTAGCTCTTCGGCGCCAGCTTCTTATAAAGCATATTGCTTAAGACGCCTAGCCCCACCAAAAATACCAGGAAGCCAATGAGCCAGCCGACGAACGGAATTATCTTGATGAGCGCCAGCACTATCACCGCGATGATAATTAGCCACCAATTGATATCCGTTTCTTTCCGCTTGAAAATATATCTGGCTATCAAGGCCGCCCACAAAAGCCCAGTCGCGGCCGCACCCAAAATTAACAATGCTCCATAACCGGCGCCGATCAAAAATCCGAGTGGCAAACCGACTACCGTTATCAAACAAACTATCGCCGCGATGGGCAAAACGATTAAAACGATAAACCCGCGCAACAATTCCCGGCCCGGCGAGGCGAACGCCGCTTCGATCATTTCTTTTGATTCCTGCTTCCAGAGATAAAACAGCAAGCAAGCCAGAACTACCGCGCCCGCTAATCCCAGTAATCCCCAAATGGTCAAAAAAGCAAAAAACGGTGCCCTGTTCCTAAAGCCCTGATTCCGGATTTCCTGCTGATGGAAAGTCGTCGCGCCGCTGATTTTTACGCTACTGGCATCGATGGTAATCTCTTTCTGGGAATAATAATCAAAATTTCCCGCTACTTTCAATCCGCTGCCCAACGCGATCGCACCGCTGGCAACAACCAAATTATTGCCCACGCTTCCGTTCATATTAATGTTACCCGAACCAAGATAAGCGCTGCCGGCAATCATGGTGCCCGGCAAAATATTCATCGATCCGCCCGCGACGACTAATTCCCCGCCAATAGTTCCGCCCACGGTCACGTTCCCGCCGCCAATCCGCAAGTCCTCACCGACCTTGCCGGTAATTATCACCGTGCCGCCAACCACGACCACGTCCTTGGTGACCGTGCCGATTATGTTCACATTTCCGCCCGCGACGTATAAGTCGCCCTCCACCGTGCCGGCGATATTCAACACGCCGCCTACAGCATACACGTTCTCGCGCATGGTCTCATTGAAGCCGACCGTATCGCCGCTTCGAAACTGCGCCGCCCCCGCCGCCACCGGCAGCATCAGCGCCAAACCCACCAACAAGACTGTGTATTTTTTCATTTATTTAAAATTAATAATTTATTAAACCTTGTCATCCCGAATTTGTTTCGGGATCTATGTCTTTCCCTCTCCCCTTCGGACGAGGGGGAGATTTAGAGGGGGTAATTAATGTTGTCATTCCGGCCTTGAGCCAGAATCCAGGCCCCAAGATTTCCCTCTCCTTACGAAGGAGAGGGTTAGGGTGAGGTGTATTGAACTATCTCCTTATACTTTTATTCTACCACAAAAATCTCCCTTAACTTTTCCGCAGATTCTCATACAATATAAGTATTTCTTTCCAAAAATTCTTTGATATTTTCTACTAACGCCTCCATATAAACATTGACTAGCTCTAAGTATGTTAAACCGCATTCTCCAAAAACATCTTTTCCGCCACT
>CAZOGP010000099.1:0-2140 GCA_964579775.1 uncultured Candidatus Saccharibacteria bacterium
CGAATCATTAACCCCTTTTATCATTATATACTCAAACATCAATTTACGGTTAGTCTTGGCGACATAATCTTTGGCCGTCGTTAAAACGGCCGCCAGCGGATATTTTTTGGCGATGGGCATTAATTCTTGCCGTAGCTCATCGTTGGGCGCGTGAAGCGAGATCGCCAAATTGATTTGCGGCATATCTTCAGCCATTCGCTCAATGCCTTCAACAACGCCGGCGGTAGAAATAGAAATATGCCGGGCGCCGATTCCCAGCAGATTATCGTCGTTTAAAATTTTTACTGCTTCCAAAACATTATCGTAATTCAAAAATGGCTCCCCCATGCCCATAAAAACGATATTGTTTACCCTGTCGCTATTTTCATCGATTTTGTCGTTCCGAGCGTAGCGAGGAATCTCTCGCGTATGCGAGCCGACATTCGCCGGAGATCCCTCGTCGCTACTCTCCTCGGGATGACTACTTTTAGTATTAAGCCATCTCGCCCAAAACAACACCTGTTCGCTAATTTCACTGGCTGACAAATTTCTCTTAAGACCCATTTTACCAGTCGCGCAAAAAACGCAACCCAGCGGGCAGCCAATTTGGGAAGAAACGCAGACGGTATTCCTAATATTTTTTATACCCTGAGCTTGTCGAAGGGTATGTCTCATCAGCACCGTTTCCACGCTTAACCCGTCCGCCAGCGTTATCAACGCCTTAGCCGACTTATCGTCTTTCTCTTTAAAAACTTCCGCTTTAATTTCCAACGGGCACTCCTGTGCCAATTTTTCCCGCAACCCAACCGGCAAAGTCGTGGCCTCATCCCAATCCTCTATCAAATCACGCCAAATAAGCTGACCGATTTGCTTGGCGCGGAATTTGGGCTCTCCGTCTAAAATTTTATTTATTTTATTAAAATCCACTTTATTTTTTGCCTATCTCAAAAACCTTATTTCTCTCTCTAAACCCTTTTATCATTCTTATTTTACCTAATTCTATGCCAAAGTGTCGCGCTAAGAGGCCCGTGATGGCGCGGTTAGCGCGATTCTGAACGGGCGGCTCGCTCGTTTCCACGACAAAATGCGTGGCATCGATTTTTTCCACTTTATCTTCATAGCCGTCCGGCTTGGCTTTAACGAATATTTTCATATAAAAATAATACCATTTTTAAAGCGTAAATAAAACCGCCCAAACAATAGAGCGGTTTTATTTCTCTTTATTTAAAATTGAAATTATTGCTGTTTTTTATGCCGGGCAAAATAATCCCAAGCAATATATATCAAGGCCAAAATTAACAGGATAACTATAATAACGACTGCCGCGCTGTTTGTTCCCAAGGAGAAAAAATTACCGACAGAAGCCAAAAGAGAAAAGCCTTCCCCCGTTGGCGCGGTTGACGGACTCACGGTTGGAGACTCGGCGACTATCGTTTCAATCGGCATTGGCGCAGGCGAGCCAGAAACGACTGGCGATGGCGATATCGTTGTAGTCCCTTGCGGCGCTATCAACGGCTTAGGGGTGGCTGTCGGCGCCACGGCAATAATAACGCTCGCGCTCGGCGAACCAGTTAAAATATTTTTGTTAGTAGCGTCAAGAATTAATGAAGCGCCTCCCAAACTGATTGTACCGCTTCCGCTCTTTTTCGCTTTAAAAGAAACTGCGCCAAAGGAAGCCGACGAAGATAGGCCGCCCGGATACCCGCCGGTTTTTATCAGAGAGCCGTTCGCATTATCAATCAAATCGTAACCGGTTTGAGTTAACGGCATCCAGCCGGAAGCCATAGTAAAAGAATTCACTTCCAGCAAATCAGCTGGAAATTTCAGTTCAATTTTCGCGGTATAATCTTTTCCGCCCTGCGGATCAACAGACAAACTCAAATTAAAATTTTGATTGGCCGCCACATTTATCGCCGTCGGGGAAACCAAAACCGTGGCTGCCAATGCCGGCATGGCCGAAAAAAACAGCACGCCCCCAATAACTAATAATTTTACAATTTTTTTCTTCATAGTTTTAATTTTTAAGTTGTCCAATAGATCATTAAATAATTAAAATCAAAAACATCAACTTGGCCATCGCCAGTGAAATCGGCCACGCCTCCGGAACTTCCCCAATTAACCATTAAGCCGTTAAAATCCAGAACATCAATTTTAGCATCGT
>CAZOGP010000100.1:0-2135 GCA_964579775.1 uncultured Candidatus Saccharibacteria bacterium
GATTTGCTATCGGAGGTGGGATGATGAAAACGAAAAATATGACTTATAAAGACGCGTCAGCCGAAGCCCTGCTGATAGCGATGGAAAAAGACGAAGAGGTATTTTTGATAGGGGAAGGCGTTGATAATGTTGGCGGAATTTTTGGTCAGGTCTTGCCAGCTTATAAAAAATTTGGTCCATCGCGAATGATTGACGCACCGATTTCAGAGAACGGCTTGACCGGATTCTGCATTGGAGCGGCGCTTGGTGGCATGAGACCGGTTTTAATTCATCAGCGAGATGACTTTATGCTGCTGGCAATGGATCAGATGTTTAATCAGGCCGCGGAATTGCGATATGCGTCAGGCGGCCGACATAAAGTGCCGCTGACCATTTTAAGTTTTGTGGCGCGAAGACCCGGGGAAGGCGTCACCCACAGCCACAGCCTGCAGTCAATTTTTGCTCATTTTCCGGGTATTAAAGTCGGAATGCCGGCTTCGGCCGCTGATGCCAAAGGAATGCTTTTAAGGGCAATTTTTGACGATGATCCGGTAATTATACTGGAACATCGTCATAACCCGTTATACGAGCAGACGGGTCAAGTTCCGGAAGGGTATTATGAAACCCCGCTAACAGCAAAAATCGCGCGTCGGGGCAAGCATCTTACTGTTGTGACGGTTTCAATTACCCTTTTAGACGCGATGAAAGCGCGAGATGAATTGGTGCAGCAGGGGATTTTTCTGGAGATAATTGATTTGCGCTGGCTAAGACCGATTGATGTTAATCCGATTGTTCAGTCGATTAGGAAAACCGGCCGTCTTCTGGTGGTTGATACGGGTTGGAAATCCTGCAGCATTTCTTCCGAAATTGTGGCTTTGGTTGCTGAAAGGGCGTATGGATTTTTGAAATGCGCGCCGCGGCGCATCACTTTGCCGGAAGCGCCTTGTCCGGCAAGCCAGTATCTTGAGCCGCTATATCATCCTAATCCCGGGATGATAGTTCAAGCCGTTGAAGAAATGGTCTGAGAAAATTAAACAAAGCTTTATCAACCCGCATTGCCATTGCCATGCGGGTTTTTTTATATTAAAATAACTCGCATGGGTAAATCGGTTTCAATAGTAGTTCCGGCTTACAACGAAGAAAAAAAGCTGTCGCCAACTGTGGAAATGGTTTTGGAAAGATTGTCTAAGAATAATATTTCTGATTTTGAAATTATCATTTTTGATGATGCTTCCACTGATAAAACCGGCGAAATCGCCGGCGGACTGGCAAGGAAATATTTCCAGATTAAGGTGGTTCATAATCCGAAAAACATGAACCTCGGTTTTAATATTACCCGGGGTTTTCAATTGGCAACCAAAGAATATGTTGGTTTTGTTCCGGGCGATAATGAAACGGCTCCGGAAACTTTAGATAATATTTTACAAGTTTTGGGGAAAGCCGACATCATCGTTCCTTATATAAAAAATCCGGAAGTCCGTCCTTTAACGCGGCGTTTTCTGTCTGCGGTTTATGTGAGGATTATCAATGCGGCTTTTGGCCTGAGAATGCGATATTACAACGGCCTCTGTTTTTTTAAAACATCAATGGTTCAAAAAGTGCCGGTTTCAACTTTTGGTTTTGCTTATATGACTGAAATTTTGGTCAAACTTTTAAAATCAGGCGCGACTTTTGTTGAAGCGCCGATGGTTCTTCAGGCGCGCGAAAAAGGCGCCACCAAGGCCTTCCGGCTGAAAAATATTATCAGCGTTTTTAAGACCTTCCTAACGCTTTTCTGGAAAGTCCAAGTTTTAAGAAGACGAATAAATTTGTCTTGACAAACCCCGCTTTTTATGGGAGTATTGGCAAAAAGTTTTTTGACAATCTAATAAAATATATTCTTGATAGGAGGAAGAATATGAAAGTAATGCTGATAACTCTGCCGAAAGAAGGTCAAGCAAAGGATTTCACCACGCCGTCATTTTATTCCTCAAGTCCCGTACGCTATATTCCGCTCGGGATATTAGCGGTCGCCACAAGCATATCGGCAAATCATGAGATTCGGATATTGGATGCCGACAGTTACGACCTTTCTATTGACGAGACTGTAAGGAGAATCGACGAATTTTCACCCGACGTTCTTGGAATCAGCGCGGTTACCAGAAAAGCATTTGCAA
>CAZOGP010000101.1:0-2128 GCA_964579775.1 uncultured Candidatus Saccharibacteria bacterium
TTTATCTTGTATAAATTTCAGCGCGCTACTTGGCAGTTTTTTGTTTGGAAGATGTCTGGTAAGATTAAGTTATCCTCTAGGTGTCATCCTGAGCGGAGCGAAGGATCTTTAAGATTCTTCACTTCGTTCAGAATGACAAATTAAGTATGAACTTACAAAAATCAACAATTCATATCAAAGGCATGCATTGCCGCTCCTGCGAGATATTGCTGGAAGACGCGCTCTTGGCCGTGGGCAATGTCAAAAAATGCGAGGTTGACTGGCAGTCCGGTACGGCACAAATTATCTACGACAAAAACCGGCTGCCGTCAGAAAGAGAAATCGTAAGAGCCATACGCACTGCTGGTTACAATATCGGCATTGCGGAAAAAACGTCTTTCTTCAGCAAAGATCTGAAAGACTATAAAGATTTAGCTATGGCTTTTTTGTTCCTGGCGGGCGTTTATTTCATTTTTAAGGGTCTCAACCTGCCGGGATTTAATTTACCGACGCTTTCTGGCGGAATAAGCTTTCCCATTGTTCTGCTGGTCGGCCTGGCGGCCGGTTTTTCCACGTGCCTGGCGCTAGTCGGGGGACTGGTGCTGGGTTCGGCGGCTAAATACGCCAAAGAAAATCCCCAAGCCACCGCTGGCGAAAAATTCCGCGTCCATATCCTGTTTAACCTAGGTCGTATTGCCGGCTACATGTTTTTTGGCGCCTTGCTTGGAGCCTTGGGCTCGGTCTTACAGCTTTCTCCGTTTGTCACGGGCGTACTGACGGTTCTGGTCGGCGCGGTGATGCTGATAATGGGTCTGCAATTGACCAATATCCTTCCGGGCATCAGCAACTGGAAATTGACCCTGCCCAAAAGCCTGGCGCGGGCTTTTGGCATCCAGAACGATTCGGGTAAATACAACGAGAATAAATCTATGCTGCTTGGCGCCCTGACTTTTTTCCTGCCCTGCGGCTTCACCCAGGCGATGCAGCTTTACGCCATCAGTTCGGGTAATTTCGCGGCGGGCGCTTTAATCATGGGACTATTTGCCCTGGGCACGGCCCCCGGGCTTTTGAGTATTGGGGGACTAGTCGCTTCCTTCAAAAAAACCGCTACGAGTAAATTCTTTAAGTTTGCCGGCGTAGTTGTCGTCGCCTTAGCGGTATTTAATATCAGTAATGGTTTTAACTTAACCGGCTGGTCAAGCGGTTTGTCCGCCTGGGCCAGTTCTCTGAATACGACCGCGGCTATCAGCAATGTTAATTTGGCGCCGATAGTTAATGGTCAGCAGATTGTTAATATGGTTGAAACTAATTCTGGCTACAGCCCCAATGAATTTACCGTTAAAAAAGACGTGCCGGTGCGCTGGGTGATCGACGCGCAAGCGCCGTATTCCTGCGCTTCCAGTATTGTGATGTCCAAGTTCAATATCAGAAAAAATCTTCAAGCGGGAGAAAATATAATTGAATTTACGCCAACTGACATAGGCGATATTAATTTTTCCTGCTCTATGGGTATGTACCGCGGCGTTTTCCATGTGGTGGATGGAACGGCTACTGCGGCCAGCGCGGCGTCAACGAACAGCTCTAATTCCGCTCCAAACACTATCTCGGGCGGTGGTTGCGGGTCCGCCACGGGCGGAGCTTCAGGTGGAGGCGGCGGGGGATGCGGCGGTTGTGGGGGCGGTTCCAACTTCAACGCGCAAACAGCCACCCAAGCCCAAACCCAGATCGACGCGGCGACAAACGAACAAGTGCTCAAAACAACCTACACGAAAGGAACGGATATTCAGCCTAATTATTTTACGGTCAAAGCCGGCTCGCCGGTGCGATTTGAAATTGATGTTAAAAATAACGGCTCCGGTTGCATGGGGTCCATTATGATTCCCGGACTTTATAATACCGCGGAATATCTTCAAGCCGGCCAGACTATCGTGATGACATTCACGCCGGATAAACCCGGCAATTATAATATCACCTGCGCGATGGGCGTGCCGAGAGGAGAGATTAAAGTTGAATAAAATGTAAAATGTAAATCTCAAAATGAAAAATTATTGTGTCGCTTCGCGATGAATTTATATTTAATAAATCTCGCGTAGCGGGATACCGAAATTTTACCCGCCTGCCAAAGCCGATAATGATTAGCTGATAGAAT
>CAZOGP010000102.1:0-2103 GCA_964579775.1 uncultured Candidatus Saccharibacteria bacterium
ACCGCCAACGGGTGCTGGACATTTGCGCCAAAATCAAAGAGAAAGGACTAACTATCGCCTGGGACATCCGCACCCGAGTTAACACGGTTGACGAGGAACTCCTGCGCGCCATAAAAGCCGCCGGCTGCCAAAGGATCCATTACGGCGTGGAAGCCGGCACGCAAAAGATCCTAAATGTCCTGCGCAAGGGCATTACCGTGGAACAGGTTGAAAAGGCTTTTGCCTTAACCAAAAAAATCGGCATCCAAACCGCCGGTTATTTTATGATCGGCTCCCCCACTGAAACCAGAGAAGATATCTTGGCCACGATAAAATTGATACGAAAGATCGACCCGGAATATGTCCACATTTCCATCACGACTCCCTTCCCGGCCACGGACCTCTACCGCTTGGCATTGGAGCAAAAGGTGATCGCCAGCGATTGCTGGAAAGAATTCGCCCAAAACCCGCAAAGTAACTTCCTCCCGCCGCTTTGGGAAAAAGAATTGTCGCGCCAGGAACTGTCGGCCTTGCTTAAAAAAGCCTACCGTTCATTTTACTTACGCCCCGGCTATATTTTAAAACGCCTCCGACAAATAAAATCGCCGGCTGAGCTTTTTCAGAAAGCCAAGGCGGCTTTAAGAATGATAACCATGTAAAATATTATATGAACTTCCGTCTAAAAATTCTTAACCTCCTCCATTGGAGCGAACAATACACTCAAACCGACATGGTGTATCTGGCCAAGGGCGGTTTTTGGCTAGTCCTGGGCCAAATAATCACTTCCTTGATGGGCTTCTTTTTGGTAATCGCGTTTGCCAACCTTTTGCCCAAGGAAACTTACGGCACCTACAAATACGTGATCGGTTTATCCGGGCTCTTGGGCGCCTTCTCTTTAAATGGCATGACCACGGCCGTGGCTCGCTCCGTGGCCAAAGGATTTGAAGGTACTTTTATAAAATCGCTCTGGGTGCAACTTAAATGGGGCTTGCTGATATTTATGGTGGCGCTGGGCGTCAGCTTGTATTACTTCACCCATGATAACAATACTTTGGGCATCGCTCTTCTGATCGTCGGCTGCACTGCCCCCCTGATCAACAGCGCCAATACCTACGAAGCCTTCCTTAACGGCAAAAAAAACTTTCAGCTATCAACTAAATTCGGAATAGTTTCGTCGTTGGTCTGTAGCCTGGCGGTCCTCGCGACCATGATCATCGCGCCACAACCAGTTTTTTTGATCCTAGCTTATTTTACGGCCAACGCGGCCATGATGGTCTTTTTCTGCTGGCGCACGATAACGCTCTTAAAACCCAACCGCCTGGAAGACGCCAGCGCCATTTCTTACGGCAAACATTTAAGCGTTATGAACGCGGCCAATGGCTTGGCCTTTTATCTGTATGGCCCGCTTATTTTCCACTTTTTGGGTTCGGCAGAACTGGCCATCTACGCCATGGCCATCGCCTTGCCGGAGCAGATCAAAGCTGTCTTCAAAAACTTAAGCAGCCTCATCCTGCCCAAAGCCAGCGAGCAAACCGACGCGAGCATCAACCGGACCCTTGGCCGCAAAATGACCGTTTTTCTGTTGGCGCTGGCTATTTCTACCGTTGCCTACATTATCCTGGCGCCGTTTTTTTACCAAATATTTTTTCCTAAATACACAGTTTCGATCTTCTATTCCCAGCTCTACGCTATTTCCCTTATTGCCACGGCTTCTCTTCTGCCCAACACCGTTTTGCAGGCGCAGGCAGCTACCAAAAAACTTTATTACTTCAACATCATCACTTCCGTCCTGCAGATCGTCCTGCTGGCGGCGTTCATCTATTGGTGGGGGCTGATGGGCGCCATTGCCAGCCGCGTCATCGCCCGTTTCGCTAACTTATTTTTTTCTTTCTGGCTGATAAAAAATTAGCCGGAGCTGGACCGGGTGCAAGCAAATTAAAATCTCCGCTCAGCGGAGATTTTAATTTACGCTCAAAAATAAACCAACGCTCCGTCTACTTTTTTCTTTCTGGCTGACAAACCCGATAAGAAACCTGAAACCTTTTAGATAGCGCTTAACATCTTCGAAACTGTTGATTTTTTTCAAACGGCCCCAGATGTATCTGGGACGAAGATAAAAACTTT
>CAZOGP010000103.1:0-1987 GCA_964579775.1 uncultured Candidatus Saccharibacteria bacterium
TTTAACCACCAGCGGCTTAGCCTGAATTTTCGGTTCAGGTTGAGCTTCCGGCTTCTCTGCTTTTTCAGTTTTAACAGCCGTTTCATTTTCATTTTTTATTTCCCTTTTATCTAAATCCGCTCCGGCCAAAGCTCCGGCTGCCCGTCCGGCCCGCTTAAGCCGCGCCACGGCTCGGCCGGCTGGCACAAAATCCGGATTATTAATCAGCGCTCCCTTAATCCGCTTCATTACTTCCTGAAGCTCCTGATTAATTTTTTTTAAATTTTTGGTCTCGCTTTGTTTTTTTAGCTCGCCTAAAACCAACTCCAGCTGTCTCTGCATAAGCTGATAAAATAACTTATACTCCGGACTGTCTATAACAAAATCCGTGCGCGCGGAAATCAGCGGCAGAAAATCAACGTTGATACTGCCGGTAATTTTATTAAGGCCGTGATGGTATTTGCGCTCCAGGCCGAATAAATCACGCTTAATTAAAACCTGCTTAACGCGGCATTCTATGCCCGGCTCTAAAATGTCGCGCGCGTCCAAGGCCACGATGATTTCACCCTCGAGCTGACCGTACATGGTTTTTATGTTAAGCGGAATAACCCGGCCGGGCACGGTCCGGGCGCTAACTTTTTTATTGTTTAAATAAACGTTGAATTTTTTAGCGCGCAACGGCACGGATTCTCTTAAATATTTTTCCGCCTCGGCCAGACTCACTTTTTTTAACAGGCGGTTTAAAATGATTTTTGTGCCTTCTTTATCTAAAACCGAAGCTTCTTCTTTTATGATGGGTAGATCCCAGCTTTGGTCGCTTTTCCAGAAATCGCGGCTGAACACCACAGTATACTTGTATTTTCCCCTTACCGACTCCACGATAAACTCGTCGGCCAAAGCCAAAGCGGAAAATTTGCCGATGCCGAACTGGCCGATGCGCTTACGGCCGAATTTTGGCGAAACGCCATGCGTCCTTTTTTCTTCCGAGCCGATGGTAAAAAACTGTTCCAGCCCTTTAGTATTCATGCCGGCGCCGTTATCGGCCACCTCGATTTTATCTTCCGCGATTAAAACCGTAACATCGGTGGCGTCAGCGTCATAGGCGTTGTTAACCAATTCGCGCACGAACTCAATACTTTCGCGGTACATTTTTTCGCCCAAGGTAAAAAGATGGCTTTTATCAACCGTAACTTTTATTTTATTGATTTTATTAAACATGAATTTAAGTGATAAAATCCAAATAATTTCTCTGATTGATAGTCTCAAAACTGGCGTTTTTATAAGTTTTTAACCAATCTTTCGGCGGTTTTACTGATTTTTTGCCCCATTTAATTTCAAAACCGAATAATTTACCTTCTCTTTCTTCAATTAAATCAATTTCTTTTTTATTATAAGTCCGCCAAAAATAATTATTTGAATAAATATTAAAATATTCCTGTTTTTTTATCCGTTCCATAATAATATAATTTTCCCAGAGCATACCGATGTCATCGCGCGAAGAAATAATATTAAAATTTCCAATCAAGGCGTTTCTTACGCCATTATCCACAAAATAATATCTGGGGTTTTTGGTTATCTCTTTGCGCAGATTCCGGCTAAAGCCCATAAAACTTTTTATCACAAAACTTTTTTCCAAAAGCTCAAGATATCTGGCAACCGTTTTCCGGTTGATTTCCAGCTGCCGGCCAAGTTCGTTTAATGAAACTTCTTTGCCTATCTGAAACGCCAAAAGCTGCAGCAGGCGGTAAATTTTATTTGAGTGTTTTACGCCGTCTAATTCAAGAATGTCTTTGTATAAATACGAATTGATGATTTCTTTCAGTTTATCCCGCCTGAACAAATTATCTTTAGTGCTGACAATTTCGGGATAAGACCCGTAAATCAGCCGGTTTTCCAGATTAGCCGCGGTCTCAATAAGATTTTCGGCCAGCCCGATCTCCGTTTGCGCCAGCGGATATAGTGGTATTACTTTAAATCCAGTTTGAATAGTTTTTCAAATTTTATCGAG
>CAZOGP010000104.1:0-1959 GCA_964579775.1 uncultured Candidatus Saccharibacteria bacterium
CCACCACGTTATCGTGGCGTAGCTACATTGTGTTATGAAAATACTCAATCTGCTGAGGGCGCTTAAAAGGTCTTGGTCCAAATACCGCCCGTCCGTGGAGGTTTTTATTTTACAGGAGAATTTGATCCATAATTTAAGAACCTATCAACGCCAGTATCCGAAATTATCTTTCGCGCCGGTGCTGAAAAGCAACGCTTATGGCCACGGGCTTGTGCCAATCGCTCGGATATTAGACAAGGAGAACATCGCTTTTTTCGTAGTGGACTCTTTGTTCGAAGCGATGATATTAAGGAATGAGGGCGTGAAGTCCCGAATTTTAGTTATCGGTTATACCTCGGCGGGAAATATAAATAATAGCAAATTATCGGACGTCGCTTTTGCCATCACAAGCCTGGAGCATTTGCAGGCCATCGCGCGCGTTATTGATAAACCAAAAAAATTACATTTGAAAATAGACACGGGCATGAACCGGCAGGGGATTTTGCCGGATCAGATTGCCGACGCGATAAAAATTATCCAAGACAGTAAAAATATCCAGCTGGAAGGCGTCTGTTCCCATTTGGCGGACGCGGATAACGAAGACGCTACTTTTACAAAAAAGCAGACCAGCCAATGGCAATCGATCGTTGGAATTTTTAAAGATAAATTTTCGGAGATAAAATATTATCATTTGGCCGCCAGCGCTGGGGTCTTTTATGCCGACTCCTTTGAGAGCAATGTGGTGCGTTTGGGTATCGGCCTATATGGTTTTAATGTTTCGTCTTTGGCGCGACTGGACTTGAAGCCGGTTTTGCGAATGGAGTCAATTATTAGCTCTGTTAAAACCGTACCGGCTGGGGAAAGCGTCGGCTACGGTCTAACGTATAAAACCGCCCAGCCCGTAAAGATCGCGACGGTGCCAGTTGGCTATTTTGAAGGCGTGGACTGGCGGCTATCCAACAAGGGCGCTTTGAAGATTGACGAGCATTTTTGTCCGATTGTTGGACGCGTGAGCATGAATATAACCACAATTGACGTTTTGGCGGCGCCCGATGTTAAGCTGGGCGATAAAGTAGTTATTATCAGCAATAAGGGAAGTGATAAAAATTCGGTTGTCAACATGGCGGAAATAGCCCAGACAATTCCGTATGAAATTTTAGTCCATATTCCGCCGCACTTGCGCAGGACTATTGTTAAAAATTAACAAGTCGGAGGGGTCGTAAAGGCAACAACTAAATCCCTCCCACCCTCCCTTTACGGAAAGGGAGGAGAAAGAATATTATGCAAGCTGTAATTTTAGCTGCTGGCCGGGGAACGAGGATGGGGGAGTTGACCAACGACCTGCCCAAGCCCTTGCTCAAAATCAGCGGCCGGCCGATATTAGAATACACTTTAAATAATCTGCCCGAAGATATCTCGGAGGTTATTTTTGTTACCGGCTATAAAGGCGAGTTAATAAAGGAGCATTTTGGCGGCAATTATAACGGTAAAAAAATAAAATACGTTGAGCAGACGGATTTGAACGGCACGGCCGGTGCCTTATGGCTGACCAAGGATATTTTGCGCGGTAAGTTTTTGGTGCTGATGGGCGACGATTTGTATCACAAGGACGACCTGGAAAAATTAGTGTCTTATGACTTAGTGCTGTTGGTCAAGGAAGTGGCCAACAATACGCGTTTTGGCGTGGTGGCCACGGATGAGGACGGCTATCTAAAGGAAGTCGTGGAGTATAAATTTTTAAAAGACAGGCCGGCCGGCAATCTGGTGAATACGGGTGCTTATGTTTTAAACGCAAAAATCTTTGATTACGCGCCCGTGGCTATCTCGGATAAAGAATTCGGTTTGCCCCAGACCTTGGCGCAAATGGCCGATAAGCATAAAATAAAAGTTATCAAGGCCAATGTCTGGCACCCCAATGGTTACGAAGAAGATTTGATAAGGGGGGAAGCAGTGGCAAGAAAATATTTTAAGATATAAGAA
>CAZOGP010000105.1:0-1809 GCA_964579775.1 uncultured Candidatus Saccharibacteria bacterium
CCGGGTAAAATAATTCCGTCCGCCTGATTTAAAATTTCGGCTTCTTCGGTAACATTAACATCGATATTAAAAAATTTAAACACCCCAATTAAGCTATATAAATTGCCTACGCCGTAATCAACAATCGCCACTTTAATCTTTTTACTCATATAATCCTTACATTTATATTATTTTTTGCTAAATAATTTTTAACATCCGAAATGGAAAAATTATTATAATGGAATGCTGAAGACACGCCTAGAGCATCAACTTTGGCCAAAGTTACCGCTTCTTCAAATGAATGAAGACTGCCCGCGCCGCCATGGGCAATAAGCGGGACGGGCGAAAAAGAAGCGATTTTTTTTAGCAACTCAATGTCATAGCCTCCCCTGGTTCCATCGCGGTCAACCGAAGTAAGTAAAATTTCGCCAACGCCCAGGCCAATGGCTTTTTTAATCCAAGCGATTACTTCCAGGCCCGTTTTTTCTCTCCCGCCGTCAGTGTAAACTTCATAGCCGCCTTGAGCCCGCTTTTTCGCTTCAACGTATAAAACCACGCATTGCGAACCGAATTCCTTAACCGCTTGGCTTAAAAAATTTGGGTTTTTTACCGCGAAAGTATTAATCGCCACTTTATCGGCACCCGAGCGCAAGACATTATTGATATCCGAAATGCTTCTGATTCCTCCACCCACGGTTATTGGTATAAAAATATTTTTCGCAACTGATTTTAATAAGTCAAAATCAAGATTACGCTGATAAAGGCTGGCAACAATATCTAAATAAATCAGCTCGTCGGCGCCCGCCTCATAATAATGATAAGCTAATTTCTTGGGATTGCCGACCACCCTTAGCGCTTCTGTTTGAATCGGTTTAACCACGTTAGGCCCTTTAATATCCAAACGGGGAATTAGTCTGATATTTTTCATGGTTTTATTTTGTTTTTAGTGAACACAAAAACTTATTTTTTTATAATTATAAATCGCCAATCAAGCAGAAGATTGCCGGACACTTGCCGGCCGTTGACGACTTTAGTGGCTAACTCGCCGGCGATTTTGCGATTATCGAATTTTACCCGGCGGTCATCAGCCGCCACCGCAACTTTTAAATTTTTACCGATTTTACTAATCTCATATTTTAAATATTCTTCGGTGTACATATTAAAATAATTATAGGACAGCGGCTCGCCGTTTCGGCCGAACAGCTCGGTTTTTCCCTTAGTCCCGCGGCCGGTCGGCTTTTTACTGCCCTCGCCCGGCTGCCTGACTTCTCTGATAACATAATTTCTTTGGCCGAAAACCGTGCGGATAACCACGTATTTTTTCGCCACGCGGACCAGCTCGGCCAAAACTTTGGCCGGCGGCGGCGGCAGATGCAAAAGAACATTATTGCAGGTAACGATATCAAAGGCACCATCGGCAAACTTTAAATCCTGTATATCGCCCTTTAAAAATTTAGCGGTTCCGCCAAAAGCTTTTTTGGCTAAATCAATGGAATATTTAGTCGCGTCAACTCCGGTATAATCCATATTTTTGTCCAGCCTCAAGCGCAAGCTCCTTAAATAATGGCCGGCGCCGCAACCGACATCCAAAACTTTCATGCCATGTTTATAAATCGGCTTTAAGAGGCGGCATAAGCTTTTGGCCGATTCCATCTCGGTCAATTCGCCGGTCGCGCGCCGATAAAGAATATCGCTATAGCCGGTCGCCTTATCCCAGATTCTCCAGCTGTTTTTGCTTGATTTATTTTTCATGGCTGTTAAGTTTATAATTTATATATGAATTGTGCTAGTTAGATTATATGTAAAGTAAGCTAAAATTCAACAGATGGT
>CAZOGP010000106.1:0-1808 GCA_964579775.1 uncultured Candidatus Saccharibacteria bacterium
CCTTTAATTGTTTCCGGTGTTTCTTCGGCGGCGATCTCTAGCAACAAAGCCCCCAGAGAGGGCGGCCGTTTTTCTTCGCGCAGGATCTTATTTATTTGATCGGCTATCAATGAAACCTTAGGCAGACTGAAGAGTTGTTTTAGCCCGGGTAAGGAAAAGAAATCAAAGATCGCTGGCGTGCCAAAAATTATTTTATCGGTCGCTCCGACCGTGCCCGAAACCACGCTTTGGAAGGTTTTAGTGGGATGCGCTTTGGCGGCCGGCAAGACCAGTTTTTTGGTTATGTTGACCAGTTGCCCTTCTCGGCAAAGCCAGGCTTGAGCCGCGCCGGTCTGGGTCAGGAACAGTTCTTTTTCTTTGTTGATGGCGGCGCAGATAAAATGGATTTTTCCCAGCCAATTTAAATTGCCCTGGTTGGCAATTTCGCTCAGGGCCTGGTTGGCTTTTTTGAGCCCGGCCTCCAAGGATTCGATCGGTCCGCGGTGGGGCAGTAAATAGTATTCGCGTTTTATCAGGGAGCTTAAAAGATTTATCAGGTGAAGCGAGTCTTTGTCACTGGAAAGCTGGGCGACCATATACAGGCTCCCCAGAGCCGTTTCTTCGATGTTGCCTGGCTCGTATAAAAAAATATCGCAGACAGTATTTTTATCCCGCGGCGCCTTTATTAAGATCTCCTCGGTTTTTATCATAAGATTATTGTAGCAAAAATTACCAAGTTAGGCGAGATGTTTCGTGTCTGTATTGCTTGCTGGACAGATTAGCTATAGGATACTAATATATAAGTGCTTTGAATTACAAAACTCACTTAGCGCCTCCCCTCCTTAATCAAGGAGGGGTCGGGGGAGGTAATTACGATTAAGGCATTACCCCTCCTGTATCATCCCCTTGTCCAAGGGGATGAGGAATACGGATTTCGTAATTCAAGGTAAGCAGGTAAAATATAATCTATAGGTATGGAGGGAGACCTCTTTTTTAATATGCCAGAAAGAATCCTTGAGCAACTATTTGACTCACCAATTAAGGTAAAATTACTTAAGCTTTTTTTGCGCAATTCCAACAAGCAGTATCTTATAGCGGATATTGTCAGAAAGACGCAAGGGAGCAAGCGGGCTGTCATTAAGCAGGTGAAAGGGTTGGCCAGTATCGGCTTTTTGTTGACTAAGCGCCTAAAAGCCAACCGGAAGAAAGAAATTATCGGCGGCTTATATTTTAGCGTTAATCCTAATTTTGATTTTTACGCGGAATTGCAAAGCTTGGTTTTAAAATCCAGTCCGACTTCCAAAGAGAAAATGCTGAAGCGCTTGATGAAGATCGGCCGCATCAGGCTGGTCTTGATCAGCGGCGTGTTCCTGAACACCGAGAACTACCGCGTGGATCTGTTTTTGGTGGGCGATGATATTTCCCATAAAAAACTGATGCGTTTTTTGGCGGATATAGAAGCGGAGGTAGGCAAAGAAATAGAATACGCGGCGATGGAAACCAAAGAATTTGACTACCGTTTTCATATGTTCGACCGCTTTGTCCGCGACATCCTGGAAAAACCGCACGAGAAGTTATTGAATAAGTTGAAATTTGTGTGATTTCGCTACGAAATACGAATTTTGTACGAATATACGAAAATAACTCCTCCCTTTGTAAAAGGGAGGAGGGGAGGGATTTTAAAGCCTGACTAGTAAAATAGATCTTCTTAAATCCACCCCAACCCTCCTTTTGTAAAGGAGGGAGTAGGATGCGGGCGTTTAGCTCAGCTGGCTAGAGCGCGTCGTTCACATCGACGAGGTCGCTGGTTCGAGTCCAGCAACGCCCAC
>CAZOGP010000107.1:0-1743 GCA_964579775.1 uncultured Candidatus Saccharibacteria bacterium
GCGGTCAATAATCATTGAATCATAGAAAGAAGAAAGTGTATCAAAAATAATCGGCCGGCGCGTCAATATCCTGGCCAAAGGCATAACTTGATAACCGGGGAAACCCACCACCATCACCTGATATTTTTTTTTCAGTCGCCAATGCTGCCGCCAAAGGTCAATATACTTAGCCCAGCCCTTAAGGCGGCTGTTGCATTCAATAACCTCAACACCATTCTGTCTTAGCCCCTTAATAAAAATCCGATTGCGACTATATTCGCTATGATAAATTCCGAAATAACAGATCGTCATTGTTTTGCCTTAAAATCTTAATTTTTAGCGGCTCAATGATTAATGCCAAGTTAATTTTTAGAAGAAAACCAGCCGTAAGGCAAGGTTTTCAAAAAATAATAGGCGTCAAAGAAAAGATCGCCATTTTTGAGTCCTCGCCAGAATCGTTTCATTATGAAATGCGGCGTCAAATAAAGCTCTCTGTAAAATCTGTCGTAATAGCGCCGGATTGTTTTATAGCTCAAATTCGGATGCTCATAGACGAAACTTTGCGAATCGTGAAAAATATACCTGGACCAGTCCCTGGACTTAATTAGCCCCAACTTGTCCCACTCCTCAAAAATCGGCGTGCCGGGCAAAGGCATTAAAATTCCCACTTTAGCCAAATCTAAATCCAACTCTTTGGCAAAATTAATGGTTTCGAGCATCGTTTCTTCGGTATCGCCCGGCAAACCCAACAAGAAAAATCCAAGACACTCCATACCTGACTGCTTCACCATTTTGGCGGCGCGGCGAACCTGATCCATGGTAATGTTTTTTCCCAAACCCGCCAACACCTGCGGATTGCCCGATTCTATGCCAATACTAACCTGATAACAACCGGCTTGTTTCATTAAGACCAACAATTCTTCGTCTAAACGATCAACGCGCATGCCGTTATAAACATTCCAAGGAAATTTCAAACCGCGCCCAATTATGAGCCGGCAAATCTCTTTAGCGCGCTCAAGGTCAGTTGAAAAACCATCTTCCCAAATATGAATCTCTTTAAATCCGATTTTTAATATGTGCTCCATTTCATCAACTACTCGTTGAGGCGATTTGGCCCTGAAAAATTTGGCAAAAACCGTTTTATTACAAAAACAACAGCCAAAAGGACAGCCGCGGCTTGTTTCCATCGCGCCCACCGGATTTTTCCGAGAACTAAGCCGAGGAGTGTGGTATTTGGACAAATCATAAAGATGCCAGGCCGGCATTGGCAAATCATCTAAATTAGCAATCAGCGGCCGGCGAGGATTTAAAATAATTTTACCATCCTCTTTATAGGCAATTCCTAAAATATCCTTGAGCCCTTTGCCGCCGACGATTTCAACAATCGTTTCTTCTCCTTCGCCGACGCACAAAACATCAAAATCATAGTCCCTTAATGTTTCTTCCGGCAAAGTCGTCGGATGAACGCCACCCCCTATAACCATAATACCCGAATTGATTTCCTTGACTTTTTTAGCCAGCTCGCCCGCCATCTTGCTCAAAGCGCTGGTAAAACTTATACCAACAAAATCCGGCTTAAAGTCATTTATGGTTGAATAAAAGTCGTCTCTCGGTTTTTCCGAAGCGTTCAAGTCCAAAATTTTCACGTCCTGTCCGGCCTTCAATAGGGCGCCGGCCAAACTCGCCAAAGAAATATACGGAATAAAAGGCATCGCCACTTTGATTTTAGAACGCGAAAATACCTCGAGAGAGCCCTGCGGATAA
>CAZOGP010000108.1:0-1705 GCA_964579775.1 uncultured Candidatus Saccharibacteria bacterium
CCTGTAATGACCGCGGCGCTTGGAACGCCGAATATCGTCATCGCCGGACGCTCGGCGACGACTATTAAACTTTAGGGCTGACGGTAAAAAACCGCCAGCCCTAAAATATTTCAAAAATATACACATATTTTACCTTATCGCCGATAACATCCGCAGTTTGGA
Organism: uncultured Candidatus Saccharibacteria bacterium; assembly: GCA_964579775.1. Classification (GTDB taxonomy): domain Bacteria; phylum Patescibacteriota; class Minisyncoccia; order Portnoybacterales; family GWB1-42-6; genus UBA8475. Next base: position 163 of record CAZOGP010000108.1, read on the forward strand.
GAATATCGGTTCAATTTTTAGAACTGCTGACGCTTTGGGAGTAACCAAGGTTTTTTTGACTGGAATTTGCGGCCGGCCGCCTCACCCGAAAATTTCCAAGACGGCGTTGGGCGCGGAAAAGAATGTCGCTTGGGAATATCACTGGCAAATCTGGCGGATTATTGATACGCTAAAAAAAGACAAAGTTAAGATTGTTTCTTTGGAACAAACCAAAGACAGCGTTTTATATACCCAATTCAAGCCGAAATTTCCCTTGGCGCTAATTATTGGAAACGAAGTCAAAGGTGTTTCTAAAAGCGCCCTGGACAGGTCGGACAGCGTTATCCATCTGCCGATGCTGGGGAAGAAAGAATCTTTGAATGTGGCAGTCGCTTTTGGCGCCGTTGGATATTGTTTACAAAATATGGATAAGATGAGTGAATAAAGACAGTTCATTAAAATAAAAAATAAAGGACAGAAAGGAAGAACCATGAAAAAGACGTTATTTTTTACTGTTATTTTATTATTCTATTTACAACCAATTTGCCAAGCGATGAATTATAGTCAAACGCAAATTGAAGGTTTCAGTTGTTACCAGGTGAAAAATGGAGATACGCTTTGGAAAATCGCGCCGCCGGAATATTGGGCCTTGATAAAAAAAATAAACAGGATTGATGAAAAACATTTACCGCAAGGCAAAAAAATTCTTATCCCGCAAAACTTTGAAAAGGCTAGTAGATATATTCCTGTGGCCGAAGAGATAGAAAAAGTAAAAACATTTCAGCGGGTAATATGCTTTTTCTTAGAAAACCAATATTTTGGGGCCTATGAATATGGACGGCTTATTTATTGGGGCGCTATTTCTTCCGGTAAAAATGGCAGCACTCCGACAGGTTTGTTTAAAGTTCAATGGAAAGCGATTGACTATTATTCAAAAAAATATGACGCCGCGATGCCTTTTGCTGTCAATTTTTCCGAGGCGGGTTATTTCTTCCACCAGCAATCGTTGCCTGGCAGGCCGGCTTCACATGGTTGTATTCGTCTAATTATGGAAGACGCCGAAACGCTTTTTCATTGGTCGCGAAAGAACGACCTTATTATTATTGAATAACAACAAATAAGCCCTGAATAATTTCAGGGCTTTAAACACTGGCAAATCTGGCGGATTATTGATACGCTAAAAAGGAAATAATGTTTTTCAAAGTTTTAAAGAAAAGCAAAAAATCAACCGCCCGGCTGGGACTGATTAAAACGGCGCACGGCATAATGAAGACGCCGGCGTTTTTTCCCGTGGCGACCAAAGCGACGGTCAAAGCGCTGACGCCGGAAGAAGTCAGAGGAATCGGCTTTGAGGGAGTCCTGGCTAACACCTATCATCTTTATCTCCAGCCAGGGAACAAACTGATTAAAAAACTGGGCGGGTTGCATCAGTTTATGAATTGGCCTGGTCCGCTCGCGACTGACAGCGGCGGCTTTCAGGTCTTTAGTTTGGGCAGCGGTTTTGGTTCTGGCATCGGCAAGATTTTAAAGCCGGAGCAGGTTGGTTTAAGGGATAATAGCCAAA
>CAZOGP010000109.1:0-1699 GCA_964579775.1 uncultured Candidatus Saccharibacteria bacterium
CTTGACCAATAGCGGCCGCGCCACCTGGCACGAAGCCGCGGTTGAATTATTTAAAATCGCCAAGATTGACGTAACGGTCGCGCCATTAAGCGGCGCTAAACTGAAAAGGCCGGCTAAGCGGCCGAAATATTCGGTCCTGCTTAACACTAAACTGCCGGCGTTAAGAGATTACCGAGAAGCCTTAACGGAGTATTTGAAAAAATGATTTTTAAATTTTAAATTTATATTATGAAAGGCATAATTTTAGCCGGCGGCACGGCCACGCGCTTGTTTCCCCTGACCGCCACCACTTCCAAACAGCTTTTGCCGGTCTACGACCGACAGATGATTTTTTATCCGCTTAATGTTTTGGTTAAGGCTGGCATAAAAGACATTTTAATAATTATTGCTCCGGAGCATGCTGGCGATTTTTTGAACCTGTTAGGCTCAATTTTTGAAAAAAATGATATTCGGCTTGAATTTAAGGTGCAGAAAACTCCGCGCGGATTGGCGGACGCTTTTATGGTCGGCGAAAATTTTATCGGCGGCGACAGCGTCACCATGATTTTAGGCGATAATATTTTGGAAGACGATTTTTCCGAAGAGATAAAAAACTTTAAAAGCGGCGCCAAAGTTTTTGCGGTTAAAGTGCCGGATCCGGAACGGTCGGGCGTGGTGGCGTTTGATAACCAGATGAAGGCGGTAAAAATCGTGGAAAAACCTAAAGAATGGATTAGCGATTATATTATCCCGGGCCTGTATATTTACGATAACCGGGTGATTGAAGTGGCGAAGCAAGTTAAACCCAGCTTAAGAGGTGAAATCGAAATCATAGATTTGCACAATTGGTATTTGGAAAGAGGGGAATTGGAGGTCGGACTGATAAAAGGCAAGTGGCTGGACGCGGGCACGTTTGATTCTTTACTTGAAGCCGGCATATTCGTTAAAGAGAGCAAGCTGTACGAAAGATTTGACCCGATCATAAATCAGGCGATCAAAGAATTTAATGAAGAGCTGGAGAATTTGAATAAAAAGAAATTATAAGATATGCGCTTATACATCGGCTTTATAACTTACGGCGAATCTATGGCAAAATATTTGCCGTATTTTTTACCAAGCCTGAAACAGCAGACTTTTAAAGATTTTAAAATTTTGGCGGTTGACAATAGCGAAGCGGAAAGTAGCGAGAACGCGGTTTATCTAAGAAATAATTTTCCCGAGATTGGGCTGGAAAAAACCGGAAAAAATTTGGGCTTTGCCAAAGCGTTTAATTTAATGATTAACGAGGCCATGAGTAACGGCGCTGATTACTTCTTAGCTTTAAATCCGGATATGATTTTAGAAGCGGGGGTGATTGAAGAATTGGTCAGGGTAGCGCGAACCGATGAAAATATCGCCGCGGTGCAGCCAAAAATTTTAAAATGGAATTTTAGCGAGAAGAAAAAAACTAATATTATTGATAGCTTGGGCTTGCTCTGCGACCATAAATTCCGTTTTAGAGATGAAAAACAGGGAGAAATTGACACGGCGACGTCCAAGTCAAAAGAAATTTTCGGTTTTACCGGCGCGGCCGTGCTGCTTGATTCAAAAGCTTTGCGCGATGTCGCCTTTGATAATGGAAACCACAAAGAATATTTTGACGAACTGATGTTCATGTATAAAGAAGATTGCGATTTGTCTTTAAGATTAAGGCTGGCCGGCTGGAAAATCAGGCTGGCGC
>CAZOGP010000110.1:0-1644 GCA_964579775.1 uncultured Candidatus Saccharibacteria bacterium
ATAATATTATTGTCGTTGATGATGGCTCGTCTGATAGAACTTATCAAAAATCCAAGATGTCTGCGGATGATATCGTTGTTCTACGGCATAAAATTAACTTGGGTAAGGGCGCGGCCATGAAAACTGGCTGCGAAGCAGCGATCAAATTAGGCGCCGAAATCATAATTGCGATTGACGCTGACGGCCAGCACGATCCAGACGATATCCCAAAATTGCTTAAAGAATTAACAGATAAAAATCTGGATATCGTTTTCGGATCAAGAAATCTTTCCCGCAATGTCCCCCTAGTTCGCGCTTGGGGCAATAAAATCACGACCATGGCGGTTAGAATTTTATCGGGGATTTCACTGAAAGATGTGCTTTCTGGCTTCAGAATATTTACCACGGCGGCGTATAAAAAAATAGTCTGGCAATCGCAAGATTATTCCGTAGAAGTAGAAATGATTATCAATGCCGGCAAAAACAAACTGCGATACGGAGAAGTTCCAATCCAAACGATTTATAACGACAAGTATAAAGGAATGGACATTATCAATGGATTTAAAATATTAATTAAAGCATTTATTTTCAAATTTTCATGATTTTAGGCGTGCAAATAGTGGGTGTCCTCTTCGCCCTTTTGATGGGTTATTTTGCCTTTCTCAATTTTAAAAGGAGGGAAATTAATCGGGGAGAGTTTTTCTTTTGGGAAATTCTCTGGGCATTTTTTGTCCTGATAGTTATTCTACCCGAAGCCACCTATGGATTAATCCACCGACTTAGCATCGCGAGAACAATGGACTTTATGACGATAATCGGTTTTATGTTCCTATTCTTTCTCACATACTACAACTACGCGATGTTGAATAAAATCAAAAAGAAGATGTCAGATAACGTCCGACAAGAAGCGCTAACTGAATTAGAAATAATTGAAATACATGAAGATGAAAATCCTCCTGCTTAATCCGCCGTTTAAAGGAAAATTTTCGAGGTCATCCCGCAGTCCGGCAGTAACCAGGGGCGGGACAATTTATTATCCAATCTGGCTGGCTTATTGCGCCGGGGTCTTAGATAACGCTGGGTTTGAAATAAAAATTATTGATTCCCCCGCCCAGAAATTTGATTTAGAAAAAACACTCCGGCTGGCCCAAGAGTTTAACCCTGATTTGATAATAATCGATACCAGTACGCCAAGTATAAAAAATGATATCCGCGCCGCAGAAGCGATAAAAAACCGGCTGTCGGAAACTTTTATTACGCTGGTCGGCACCCACCCCTCGGCCCTGCCCGAAGAAACCCTAAGACTAAGCGATAAAATAAACGCGGTCGCCAAGGGAGAATATGATTACACCATCAGGGATCTGGCGCGTTGCTTGAAAAATAATGAAGACCTGAAAAAAGTTGACGGGCTGATTTTCAGGGACGGTGAAAATATTATTCACAACAAACCAAGAGAGCTTATCCAAAATCCCAACGAGCTTCCTTTTGTCAGCTCGGTTTATAAAAAATACCTGAACATCAAAAACTATTTTTTCGCCGCCTCCGACTATCCAATGGTTATGATTATGACCGGCCGCGGCTGCGCCTATCGGTGTTTTTTTTGCTTATATCCGCAAACTTTTCATAGCCGGGTGTATCGTCCACGGTCCGCGGAAAATGTTGTCG
>CAZOGP010000111.1:0-1638 GCA_964579775.1 uncultured Candidatus Saccharibacteria bacterium
CCAGCGCCCATTCAATATCCTGCGGAAAATTATAATGCGTCTCTATTTTTTGACAAATTTTGGCCAGTTCCACGATTTTACCGTCAGACAACTTCTGCTGGCCCTGCTTTTTCTTGTCTACCGCCACCTTTGTTGTCCCGCTCCCCCGCCGAACTATCATTATCGCCTGCTCGGAAATATTCTTATCTAAAATTCCGCTTTTTATTTTGGGTTTTGAAATTTGGTTTTTGGAATTTGTTTCGGATTTAAAATTTAGAATTTCGGATTTATTTATTATGTACGTATCCGGCGTTATTAAACCGCCAACAATGGCTTCGCCCAGCCCCCAGCCCGCTTCGATCACCATCTGATTTCTGTCTTCCGTTACGGGGTGCGCGGTAAAAACAATGCCGGAGACTTCCGATTGAATCATGGCTTGCACCACCACCGCCACCAAGACCTTTTGGTCGCTCATTTTTTTTTCAAACCGGTAAAAGATGGCGCGAGGCGTGAACAGCGACGACCAGCATTTTTTGACCGCTTCGAGCAACCCCGCCTCATCAATATTCAAATAGCTTTCCAGCTCTCCGGCCCAGGAAGCCACCGAGGAATCTTCGGCTGTGGCGGAAGAGCGCACCGCCACGAATAATTTTTCTTCCCTCCCCTTTTTAAGGGGAGGGTTAGGGTGGGGTGAGCTTAATAATTTCCTATATTCATTCAATATCTCTTCCCCGATATCTTTCGGAAACTTTGCATCCGCAATCAGATCCCGGATCTGATTGGAAGCCTTATCAACCGAATTAATGTCTTTATAATTTACTTTCTTTAAAATCGCGCTAATTTCCACGTTCAGATCCGTCTCCGCCAAAAACCGCTCAAAAGCGGCCGCGGCCACCACAAACCCCGGCGGCACAGGAAAACCAGCGCCCGCCATCTCCCCTAAGCTCGCGCCTTTCCCGCCGGCAATGGCAATATCAGTTTTTGATAAATTATTAAATCTCTCGGTATACATATTTTTTATCGACTGCCAAAACGGCCTTGATAACCAATTTTTGACTCTTGATTAGGAGCGTATTTATTATATAACTCCAAAAATCTTTCTTCATCAATATAATATTTTCCGCCAATATCTTTATTCTTGAATTTTTTAACGGCCAAATAAAATTTTTCCAGCTGTAAAAACAACGAATCTTTTCTCAAGGCCGACAAACCTTTCGACCGGCCGTCCACTTTGGATAAAAATTCCACCAACGATATCGGCTTTTTTAAAAGATGTAGCCTCCTTTCTATGGCCTCCGGCGCGATCTTTTCGCAATAAATGTTACCGACAGAATAAAGGATTGCCCGGGCTTCGTTAAGGCTTTCCCAGTTGGGCTTGGCCAAAATTTCCTGGTATCTAACCCAAAGCTTCTCTAACTCCTCATCAACCTTCTCAACGTCCATTAAATAAGTATATTTTAAAAGCTGCCTCATTTATTGACTTAAAATTTTTATAATCACTTTATCTCCCTCAACTTTCACCATTATACCATCTTCTATGGCTTTTATCGCCAACTATTGACATATTATCAACGATATGCTATATTGATATATTAACGACAATCCCCACTGACCACCCTCAATCCGAACACCTTAATTTTCTATTTCTTTTAGCGCTTC
>CAZOGP010000112.1:0-1573 GCA_964579775.1 uncultured Candidatus Saccharibacteria bacterium
AGGAGGGAAAGAAAATCAGCTGGAAAGACGGCCTAGCGGCCATTTGGCATATCATCAGATTTAATCTGTTCAATTAGAATGCAACGTCTCAAGGTTTTATTATTAAGGCCATTCTCGAAGTCTGACGAATTGATTCCGCCTTTTGGTTTGGGCTATTTGGCGACCGCGATAAGAGAAAAGCATGATGTAGAGATTCTTGGCGGGATCAAGGAGAAGCTGGCTCTCGATAAATTTGAAAAAAAATTAGAAAAGGAGAAGTATGACGTTGTTGGAATGCAAGTTTTTACCTTTCAAATTCCGGTTGCCCAGAAATATGTAGAAACTATCAGAATGATTTTGCCGGAAGCAAAGATAATCCTGGGCGGTCCTCATCCTTCTTGTAGCGCTTCAAATATTTTCGAAGCTTTTCCCGATATAGACTGGGCGTTCAGGGGTGAAGCGGAAATCGGTCTATCTAATCTGCTTGATTTGATTGCTGGTGGCGATACTGACTCTCAACGCCTTTGCGGGGTGCCGGGATTGATTTGGAGGAGGGGCGGAGAAATAATAGTCAATCAACAGATATTTGTTGAGGATTTAGACATATTAGGAATGCCGAGTTGGGATTTGCTCCGGCCGGATATCTATCCCTTGGCCCCCCACGGAGGTTTTTTCAAAAATTATCCCATTGCGCCGATCATCATCACGCGCGGGTGTCCCTTTTCATGCACTTTTTGTTCGGGCCACCTTATAACCGGCAGAAGAATAAGGCGCCGGAGCATAGAGCACATTATTGAAGAAATAAAGCTTTTGTATCATAAATATGGTATCCGCGAAATTCACATTGAAGATGATAATTTTACGCATGACCAGGAATACGTCAAAAAATTCTGCAAAGCGCTGCGGGAAAATAATCTTGATGTAACCTGGACTTGTCCCAATGGCGTCCGGTTGGATAGTCTGACCAAGGACCTGCTTTTGGACATGAAAGGCGCCGGTCTTTACAGCCTTTCGGTGGGAGTCGAGTCCGGTTCCGACCGGATTCTTAAAGACATGCGGAAAGTTATTAATAAGGAAAAAATAAGGGAAAAAATAGCTTTGATAAGAGAATGCGGGCTGGAAGCATCGGGTTTTTTCATCATTGGGTATCCCGCTGAGACAAAAAAAGATATTATAGAAACCATAAACTTTGCCATAAATCTGGATTTAAAGCGAGTAGCCTTTTCGCTATTCAAGCCGTTTCCCGGCACAGAAATTACAAGTCGGCTTATTGAAAGCGGAGAAATGAAAGACATGACTGGCGAAGATTGGGCGAGGTTTGTGTTGGCGGACGCGGTTTACGCGCCGCCGGGATTCACGCGCGCCGAGATGAAAAAATTAAGAAGAACCGCCCTGCTGCGCTTTTATCTTAGGCCGAAAATAATTATTAAATTTGTCTCCGAGATTAAAAGCGCGAAACATCTAAGGCTTGTTTTAAAAAGAACTTACAGCTGGTTATTCGGGGCCAAATAGGCAGTGATTAATTGGCAAGCAACTATTATGTTTGACGGCGTTAATCCAAAAATTTCCCGTAAATATTTTATTTTTTTATTTG
>CAZOGP010000113.1:0-1573 GCA_964579775.1 uncultured Candidatus Saccharibacteria bacterium
CCCATGCTCCGCGCTGTCCCTTCCACAATTTTCATTGCCGCTTCAACATCATTAGCGTTCAGATCCGGCATTTTTTTCTCGGCGATTTGCTTAATTTGCGCGCGCGTCACCGTGCCCACTTTTTCCTTCAAAGGATTGGCCGCACCCTTGGCGATACCGGCCGCCTTGCGCAGCAGATCCGCCGCCGGCGGCGTCTTGAACTTCAACTCGTAAGTCCGGTCTTCAAAAATAGTTATCTCCACCGGCACGATATCGCCGATGTTTTTCTTGGTGCCTTCATTGAACCGGCTGCAAAATTCCATCAAATTCAAGCCATGCGGACCCAGCGCCTGGCCGACTTTTTGCCCCGGCGTGGCCTGCCCCGCGGGCAACTGCATTTTTAAAAGTGTCTTTATTTTTTTCGCCATAAATTTTGGTAGTCACCGGCAGAAGTAACCAGCAGCTATTTTTACTATTTTTTTAAAATTCGAAATCCGAAGCACTAAATCCGAAACAATATCAAATGACCAAAATCCAAAATTCCAAACGGATACAAAACACATTTAAGTTCTGGACATTTGATATTTGATATTTGTTTCGAATTTCGATATTCGAATTTCAGATTTAAATTAGATTTTCTTCACTTGAAGAAAATCTAATTCCACCGGCGTTTCCCGGCCAAACATCGAAATTAAAACTTTGATCCGGCCGCGTTCTTCATCAACCTCTGCTACTTTGCCATCGATATCCTTGAACGGCCCATCCACGATCTTTACCGAATCGCCGACCAGAATATCCATTTTATATTTTGGCTCCTCCACTCCCATCCGCTTTTGCAATTCCTTGATCTCTTCCGGCGAGACCGGGGTCGGAGTGGTGCCCGAACCCACAAAGCCCGTGACCCGCGGCGTGTTGCGGACCACATACCAGGAATCATCCGTCACGATCATCTCCACCAGAACGTAACCAGGATAGATCTTCTCCTCCACGACTTTACGCTTGCCGGCCTTGATCTTGATCTTTTTTTCGATCGGAACCAGAACATTGAAGATCTTATCTTCCATGCCCATGGATTCTATGCGCTGGCGCAAGTTGCGCGCCACCGCTTCCTCGTAACCCGAGTAAGTGTGCAACACATACCAGTTTCGCCCTCTGGAGACTTGCTTGGCCATACTTTATATCACAAATTTATTCATCAAAAATTGAAAAATCCAATCCGCTAAACCCAAAAACAGCACTACGCCCAAAGAAATGCCAATAACCGCCCAGGTATAGTTCATTGTTTCCTGCCGGTTAGGCCAGGTGACTTTTTTCAATTCCACCCTGACTTCGCTTAAAAAAGTGACAATTCTATTCATAAAATTGTCATCCCGAAGGCGAAACCCGAGGGATCCCGTTATTTTACAGCCGTCCACGGGATTGCTTCGTCGCTATCGCTCCTCGCAATGACTAATTTTTTTGTTTTTTAAAACCCCCTCGCGGGGGTCAAATTTATCTTAACCCCAGTTTACTCTTTTTATTTTTATATGTCAAATCAGTTATTACAAAAATGTGTTCCTCTCCCCCTCAGTTGAGGGGGAGATTAAGAGGGGGT